>NZ_RJNU01000007.1:0-100356 GCF_003942695.1 Streptococcus mitis | reverse complement strand
TACAGAAGCTGATGCGCTTTGGCTAGCTGATACTGATGCTGAGTCGCTTGCACTTGCTGAAGCACTTTGACTAGCGCTTGCTGAGCTTGATGCTGATTGGCTCGCACTGATGCTTGCTGATACAGATGCTGAAGCACTTTGGCTTGCACTAATTGACGCAGAGTGGCTCGCGCTTGCTGAGATAGAAGCTGAGTTCTGGTTGTTAGATGCTGAAGCTGAAGCACTTTGGCTTGCGCTTACTGATGCTGAAGCTGAGTCGCTTGCACTTGCTGAAGCACTTTGACTAGCGCTTGCTGAGCTTGATGCTGATTGGCTCGCACTGATGCTTGCTGATACAGATGCTGAAGCACTTTGGCTTGCACTAATTGACGCAGAGTGGCTCGCGCTTGCTGAGATAGAAGCTGAGTTCTGGTTGTTAGATGCTGAAGCTGATTGGCTTGCACTTACAGACGCTGACGCTGATTGACTCGCACTTACAGAAGCCGATGCGCTTTGGCTAGCTGATACAGATGCTGAGTCGCTTGCACTTGCTGAAGCACTTTGACTAGCACTTGCTGAGCTTGATGCTGATTGGCTCGCACTGATGCTTGCTGATACAGATGCTGAAGCACTTTGGCTTGCACTAATTGACGCAGAGTGGCTCGCGCTTGCTGAGATAGAAGCTGAGTTCTGGTTGTTAGATGCTGAAGCTGAAGCACTTTGGCTTGCGCTTACTGATGCTGAAGCTGATTGACTTGCAGATACTGATGCGCTTGCTGATTGGCTAGCTGATACAGACGCTGATTGACTCGCACTTACAGAAGCCGATGTGCTTTGGCTAGCTGATACAGATGCTGAGTCGCTTGCACTTGCTGAAGCACTTTGACTAGCACTTGCTGAGCTTGATGCTGATTGGCTCGCACTGATGCTTGCTGATACAGATGCTGATGCACTTTGGCTTGCACTAATTGACGCAGAGTGGCTCGCGCTTGCTGAGATAGAAGCTGAGTTCTGGTTGTTAGATGCTGAAGCTGAAGCACTTTGGCTTGCGCTTACTGATGCTGAAGCTGATTGACTTGAGCTTACTGATTGGCTTGCTGATTGGCTAGCTGATACAGATGCTGAGTCGCTTGCACTTGCTGAAGCACTTTGGCTTGCTGTTGCTGAGCTTGATGCTGATTGGCTAGCACTGATGCTTGCTGATACAGATGCTGAAGCGCTTTGGCTCGCACTAATTGACGCAGAGTGGCTCGCGCTTGCTGAGATAGAAGCTGAGTTCTGGTTGTTAGATGCTGAAGCTGAAGCTGATTGACTTGCACTTACTGATGTTGAAGCACTTTGACTAGCTGATTCTGATGCGCTTGCTGATTGGCTAGCTGATACAGAAGCTGATTGACTCGCACTTACTGATGCTGAAGCCGATTGACTTGCGCTCACTGATGCACTTACGCTTGCACTTGCTGAAGCACTTTGGCTTGCTGTTGCTGAGCTTGATGCTGATTGGCTAGCACTGATGCTTGCTGAGATAGAAGCTGAAGCGCTTTGGCTCGCACTAATTGACGCAGAATGGCTCGCGCTTGCTGAGATAGAAGCTGAGTTCTGGTTGTTAGATGCTGAAGCTGAAGCTGATTGGCTTGCACTTACTGATGTTGAAGCACTTTGACTAGCTGATTCTGATGCGCTTGCTGATTGGCTAGCTGATACAGATGCTGAGTCGCTTGCACTTGCTGATGCACTTTGGCTCGCATTTGCTGAGCTTGATGCTGATTGGCTCGCACTGATGCTTGCTGATACAGATGCTGAAGCACTTTGGCTTGCACTTACAGATGCTGAAGCTGAGCGACTTGCTGAAGCACTTTGGCTAGCTTTTGCTGAGCTTGATGCTGATTGGCTTGCACTTACAGATGCTGAAGCTGAGCGACTTGCTGAAGCACTTTGGCTAGCTTTTGCTGAGCTTGANGCTGATTGGCTTGCACTTACAGATGCTGAAGCTGAGCGACTTGCTGAAGCACTTTGGCTAGNTTTTGCTGAGCTTGATGCTGATTGNCTTGCACTTACAGATGCTGAAGCTGAGCGACTTGCTGAAGCACTTTGNCTAGCNTTTGCTGAGCTTGATGCTGATTGGCTCGCACTGATGCTTGCTGATACAGATGCTGAGTGGGATTGATGTGCACTAAGCGATGCACTCGCTGAAGCTCTTTGACTTGAGCTTACTGATTGGCTTGCTGATGTCGACTTAGAGATGCTACCGTTACCATCAATAGTCATTGAGAAGCCTCTTATCGGGAATCTCCTTTGATTTGTTCCCTCATTTTGCAGTGCTGCAAAATATGTAAGTGATTGAGGATTCTCTGGAACAGTACCATAAACTCTCATCTTAACATCAGGGCCACTAGAAGTAAATTTATATGTTATCCAGTCACCATTTGGTTTAATCCGTCTGTAGTTATCTATCAGAGTTAGTTTAGCTGGATGTACAAATTGGTTTGTAGAGTTTCTGTGATGGATAGTTACAGTGAAATTGAACTTTTGACCAGGTTGGAGAACAACATTCCCAGGTCCATCTATGACCTGAAGTCTCGGAGCCCAATCAAATCCTTCATCACCTGGTTGTGGCAACCTACGGAAACCTGAATAACCAGCACTACGGAAACCTGACTGACCAACTTCTTTTGGTGAAGAATTTACTGTCTTGTCTGCTTTTTGGTCTTCTTCAGCTTGCTTGGTTGCGTCCTTGCCTTGGGCTTGGTTCTTATCAGCTACCACACCAGCTGCGATATTGTTGCTTGTCGTTGCTGCTTGGCTTGCGCTAAGAGCTGCACTAGCCAAACTTTGGTTAGCACTACCTGATACAAGACTTGCCGCAGGGCTGACCTTAAGGTTGAGCGATGCAGAAGCTGAGGTAGACACAGAAGCCTGAGCTGATGGTTCGCTAACAACTGATGTACTCTCAACTACAGAGGCAGGTGCTTGAGCGCTTGCTGACTCTGATGGTGCAGAGCTTACTGATGCAGATGCTTTTGCACTTACTGAGACTGATGTAGGAGCTGAGGTTGATTGACTCGCTGACTCAGATGCTGGAGTAGTTGACTGACCTGCTGATGTTGAAGCACTTGCAGATGCTGACTGACTCGCTAAAACTGACTGACTTGCTGAGGCAGATTGACTGACTGAAGCCGACTGACTCGCACTCGCTTGAGCCTCAACAGATTGACTGACTGATACAGAAGCTGTTGCAGATGCTTGTTCTGCTTGAGCTTTCTTTACTTCTGCTTGCGCTTGAGCGATGATTGAGTTAGTACTTGTTTCAGCTGCTTTCGGTTCAGCTGCGATGACTGCTTTATCCGTTTCTTTGTACTCAGATGTTTCATCTGCGTATACAGTTTGCTCTTGAGTCATCACAAATCCTGCAGCCCCCGCGGCCAGGATTCCCCCTATACCCGCTAGCGTGTTAAGACTAAGGTGTGCGTGATCAAGTTCTTCAGTGTCTGATAGGGTACTAGAGACAACTTCACCCATCCCACCGATACGGAAGAGATCCAATTGAGAGTTCGAGGCTTTTACCCAGTTTTTACCCGACTTGTAAAGCTTATAACGCTTTTTCTCATCTACGATCTCGAAATCTTTATTAAATTTTTTACTTCGAAACATTCGATTCCTTTCTTTTATCCAAATGCGACCCTTTGTTAACCTCATGATCATTAACAAAGCGTAGTTGCGCTGCCCTCTCAAAACCAAAGCCAATAAAAGCCGCAGTCAGTCTCAGTTTTTATCCCTTTGACTCAGAAAAAGCAGATTCCATCTGGGATATACCAGTTGCTTTTATCTAGTATATACCATTTATCATTTTACCAAAACGGCTCCTCCTTTTCAAGTATTTATACTCGAAATAACCAATGAAAACGCCTAATTTTTACCTAAAATTCGCTTTTAAGGCTCAAATAATTGAAAGCGTTTTATTATCTTTCGAAATCCCTACTCCCACCCTTTCACACTAGTTCACTTAGACAAGGACAAAAAAACCTTGACGAGCAAATCGTCAAGGTTCATCTTTTCTGGAGACCACCTCCATCCAGAAAAGTTCCTAAAAAAAGCGTCCCAACTGCATGAGTAGTGTGACCAAAAGAGTGACGAGAAAGAGAACTCCGCCCAGCACGGCAATCATGCTAAAATCTTGCTTTTCCCTTTTTAGGGGTTTCTTTCGATTATCTAGCTGTTCTCGTATATGTTCTTGTAAAATGCCATTGTCCTTGTTAGACATGTGCTCCTCCTTTTCTATTGATAGAAAGGAACTTGCTTTCATCGAAAGCAAGCCCTTGTCTTATTAGCTTATAAAATTGCCTTGTAGGCTTCCAGATCAGCCTGATTCGCCGCCTGTTTTTGCTTTGCAAGGGCAGCCTCCATCTCAGAAGGAAGAGAGAGAACTCCCTGAATCTTGCCTACCATGGCTGATACATTTTCCACCGGATAAATGTGGCTTTCTGCAACGAAACGACGATTGTGGCAAGTCGTTTCAAAACTAAGAATCAGCATATTATTCTCAAAAGCTGTTCGACTACCATTGAGAATTTCATCACTGATATTGATATCCAGATACAAGTCACAACGAGCAAAAAGTTCATCCACCTTAGCTGGACGAATATTAGGGTAGAGGGAAATATTCGGATAGCGATTTAATTCCATTAAACGACTTGACATCTCAGTAATCGCTCCAATATGGAAATGAACATTTGGTAATTGAGTCAAAAGTGATTCAATTTGCTCGATTTGGTCACTATTCGTCAGGATCAAAGCTTCTGGATTCATATTATTGAGGCGATGGTATTGATAGAGATAACCAACATTGCGGAAGTAACTCTTCTCTTTTGGTGTCGCAAGCTTGAGGATCTTATCATAAACTTGCTTGTCCTGTACTGCGATACGGATGTTGCGATGAGGCAACTGCATCGCTGCTTTCATGTTACCCGGCAACTCCTCTCCAATTGGCTCCTGCCAGAAGAGAATATCCTCTGCTCGTCCTTCTTTCGGAGTCAGACCAACAGCTACTAAAAATGGTGTTGCTAGAGAATTGTAGATAATGCGATCTGTATCATACCCACGATATCGCAAGTAAAAGATTACAAACTCTTGCTTAGAATTGAAAATATGGCGTTTTCCATCAAGAGTTAAGACAATATCCTCTGTTAGATGATTTTCCATAATCACCGTTACGTTATCTTGATTAAAGTAGCCTGTATGAGTTGGACGTTGGGCATCATCATAGGTAATCTGTGCAAAGAGACGTCCCTTGCGATTGTAAATGTCTGCAGCGCGTACACGACCCTGATCATCCAACCACTCGACTGCACGAACGCGACGTTCATGTGTCGGTTGACGGTAAAAGATATTGGCACGTTTCTTACCCATATCCAAGATTTCACCATTAACATTGCTCGAGCGAATTTCCCACAAATGAGGCTTCGGAACAAGGTTAAAATAAAGAGGTAGATCGTCCTCTGAAGCCACATCTCCAGTAAAGTAACTGTAAGGCGACTCGACATCAGGTGCGAGGTAGCCATCGTCTCGGATCACGACAACAGGGCAGTCTAGTCCAGCTGCCTTAAGTGAACGTAGTAAATCAAAACTCGCTTGATCATAGCGTTCAAATAAACAAATCATAGTGTTTATGCCTTTCTTTTCGAATCCCTACTGATGCTGTGCAGATTGAACAAGATCATACCAACGTTGAGCGATATGCTCATCAAGATATGGTTCTGCCACCTCGTAGGATACACGGGATAGATCTTCTTGGGAATGTTGAGTAAATAGCTGGACAATCTTTTCTGCGTATTCCGTTGTCATTGCATCCAAATCATCTGGACGCGCCTCAGGAATCAAGTAGCCATTTTCCCCATCACGGATAAAGGTTGGATTTCCATAACGTACATCAAAACCAATAATTGGCAGACCAGAGCCAACCGCCTCTAACAAGGTCAAACCAAACCCTTCACTTGTGGAGGCAGAGAGGTAAGTAGAGTAATTTCGATAAACATCTGCCATGTGGTGATGCCCCATCAGACGGATATAGTCTTCTGCATTTAACTCATGAATCAACTGCTCCAACATGGCTCTTTCGCCACCCGTACCATAGATATCAAAAGTAATTTCAGGTAATTGCTCATGCGCCTTCGCTACGGAGTGAATCAACCAATCAATGTGCTTTTCACTGGCTAGGCGCGAAGCTGTAATCAATCCAAACGGCTTGCGCTCGCCTTCTGGATGACGCAATTGATCCAGACTTCCCACTGGAATAGTCAAGATTTCCTTTGGTTTGATGTTTGTATATTGAGCAAATTGTTCCTTGAGTAGGTTCGTTTGCGCATCGGTCGAGTTAATGATATAGTCCACTTCGTCAGCATATTCGAACTGATACTCATAATAGTTATTCCATAAAATATAGTCTTTCTCAGCAGGATTTTCACTAAAGTGGTCTGCATGAACGATTACGACTAGCTTTGCAGCACCCCTATTAGCAAAGATAGCTTGACCAATATCTGTCTCTCGGTCTAAAATCAATAAATCTTTGTCCGTCAGAGACAAACTTCTCATAAAATGCGCGACAAACTCTTGCTTAGAATAGAAAACATGATTTGGGAAACGATAGACTTGCGTTTCCTGTCTACCATCGACTTCATTGATGATTTCTTCATAGGCCACACTACCATCTTCATTGAGCCAGGTACGTTGATATAATTGCGCATGACCATTCATCGGACTAAAATACTCGACAAAATTCTTCGTATAAGTGTAGTACTCTTTTTGAATCAGGCAACCACGCGAAACAATTTCGGCGCGTTCAATCAACTCTTTATCCATATCACAGGCATAACAAGTTACAAAATCACCATCACCAAATACTAGTCGAATCGTCTTCATATCGGTGTCGCGGATAATTTCGAGAGGCTCTTTATCGAAACTCGCTAAGACCTGCGCTAACGTATAGGTCGTCGGTGCAATTTTGACATCTGTAAAATGCTGATAAAGCCAGATAACCTCAGAATCTTCAAAGCCGATATTCTTTGTCAAATGTTCAATGTTATCAGCAGATATGAAATCCATAAAGATGAACTTCGCTTCTAAGCCAACACTACGAAGCAATTTTGCACGGTAGATCTGCGCATATTCTACACCGCTACTCGCCCAGCCAATCCCCAAATTGATGTTATAAATTGTCATATTTGATTATCCTCTTACAAAAAGTTATCTCGTTTAATTCTTGAAAGACGTTTGATTCTCTTGCCCTTATCATCATCTAACTTATCTTCGTCTTTCTTTTTAGGTTTTGCGCGACGTGAAGTGATGTAGCTGACAGAGATGGTACTATCTGTTCCTGTTTTTGCAAGGGGTTGTTCGAGATGGATTTTCTCTCTCTCAGGCACCACCTCTTCTTTCTCCTTAGCAACTTCTTCTGGTCTATCAAGTTCTTTACGCAATTCTTGAATTTTTTTGATATCTTTTGGTTTACCATCGATATCGTCCAGTTCTAGAAAATCATCAATTCGACTGATAATATTTTTAATTTTTTCTTTTTGTAAATTATACAATCTCTCAGCCTCTGCCCGTTTTTTGGTCAGAGTATCGATTTCTTCGAGAATAGATTCTCTCGTATCCAAGTAGTCTTTTTGTGCCTTTTCTAAAACTTCTTTAGCTTCTTTTTCGGCCCTATCATGAGCTTCAATGACAAGAGATTTGGCATAAATGACTGCTTCACCGATCTCTTTTTCTTGATTCTTCATAGAGTCGATTTTTTTACGTAGAGATTCGATTTTTTCATTCTTCTTTTGAATTTCACGATCGAATCCTTCCTCTAATGCTTCGATACAATCTTCGACTTCCTTAGCACGGTAGTTACCGAACAATGTTTTCTTCAGTCTCATTTTGCTCCCTCTATTCCTTACTTATTCTGATTTACACCACTACTCCCCATTGTAGCATAAAATAGCGCAAATTGCTATTCTTTTCTAAGCTCCAAATAAGGAAAATATCCTAAGCTGCTATCAAGCAAAACCCGAACTTAGCTTAAAATCCATCTATTTCTAAAAAAATGTCTGATTGATAGATCAGACATTTTCAAAAGTAAAAATACGAACACTACTTCTAGGGTAGAAGAAATTCAGTTATTACTTCCTATTTTAAAAATTTAGTTCCGTCCAAGTAAGCGGTGTATAGCCAAGCAATTCCACACCATCATACTCGACTGTTTTCACGATCTCTTGGATGTTTGTTTTCAATTCTTCAGTTGCTACGCTATTTGAATCATCCAAGACCACATCATCTTCCACGACGAAGAGTGGTTTTTGGTAACGATCGTAAAGATTGTTCATCACGAGACGAAGTCCCACAGAATCAATGCGATTTTGATTTTGGCCATTACTTGCATATTTGTTGATAAAAACTTCTTGGGAATTGCTTGATGCATAATAACTGAAGCTGACAAAGTCAATTTTCCCATCTCTTAGAACAAAGAGGTCGTCGTTTTCAATATCCAAGGCGATTTGATCACGTTCTAAACGACGCAAAAAGTGATTTGGGTAGTATCCACGAACTTGCACGTCTGTAAACAAATAATTTTCCCTATCTTTGACTTCTGCTTCCATTACATCAATAGCATTTTCAGTTTGCTGACTGTAGTTTTTACTAACAACCATCATCCCACCAAACTGAAACTCTGGGTTGATTGTTTTTCCGAGCTTGATTGCACGTGCAGAAGCAACTAATTGATAATGAGCTGCTTGCCAAATCACCTGTTCTTGATTGTCATCTGCTCCAAAAGACAATCCTCCACCAAGAAACGGCAAATGGTGCAAAACGTTGAACTCATTGAAGGTAATCCAATACTTCACTTTGTCCTTAAAGTACTGAAAGACAGCTTCTGCGTAACGCTCAAAGAGTTCAATCATCTTGCGGCTTTTCCAAGCTCCATATTTTTCGTATAGATTCAGCGGAAGGTCAAAGTGACTCAAGGTCACAATCGGTTCGATATCTTTTTCTAATACGTCGTCGATGATTGCTTCATAATATTTCAACCCCTCTTCACTCGGCTGCAGCTCTTCACCATTTGGAAAGATGCGTGCCCAAGAAATCGAGATTCTATAGGCATTAAAACCCATTGATTGAATTAAATTCAGCTCTTCCGTATAATCTCTCTGAGCTACTGAAGCAAATCTCCCTAGGATATCATAAGATCCTAAAGGTACATTTTTATAGTCAACTGTTCCATTCAGAACTTCTATCCGAGACTGGTCAACTGGTAATACATCTGTAGTACCCAAACCTTTGTTACTATTTGACATCATATTTCTAATCATAGTGGCTCCTTTTGATTTTTATTATTTCTATTTAATGATTGCAAGTTCTGTTTAGAAGGATTTCTCATCTTCCCTTTTTTGAGTAATAGCAGCCAAACCAGACAATTCACTTGCAACATTTCTTAAGTCACGTGCTAGGGGCTGCGAACCTGGTCTGAGTAGGTGATAGAGTTGGCGTTCCGTCATCCTTAAATTTGTTCCATTTGATTCTGAATAGTGAGACAGATGTTTCAGAGAGTCTTGCAAATCTACATTCTTTATTGATTCCTCTCTATTTTCAAGCTCCTGTTGCTCCTCAGCAATATGTGCTTGAGATGATTCTTCTTCAAAAATTTCAGGCATCATCACTTCTTGCACTTTTTGCTGGTGAGTTAGAGGGCTCATATCCAGTTCAGAGAGGCTCTTATACAGACGTTCCGAAGCATGCAAGTCATGCGCGAATACTTCTGTCTCCGCCACACTCTGTCTGTAGGAACCAAATTCTGATTCTAACATACTATAGGACTGAGATAAGGATGCCTTCCTTAAACTCACCGAATCAGCTACACTCTGACTTTGACTTAAGGATTCAGATATTTGTTGGCTTTGACTTAAGGATTCGGATTCACTGGTATAGAGGATTTCGCTCAAACTTAACGACTCGGACTCAGAAAGTAGATGAGAAATCATCTCACTCAAGGAAAGAGATTCAGAAAGCGATTCCCATTCACTCTGGCTCAAGCTATAAAACTCAGACTCGGAGACACTCTGACTCGCTTGCTCTGATTCGGAGTAGCTCCACCACTCTGATTCTGAAGAGCTTTGAGATTCAGAAAGCGATTCCCATTCACTCTGGCTCAAGCTATAAAACTCAGACTCGGAGACACTCTGACTCGCTTGCTCTGATTCGGAGTAGCTCCACCACTCTGATTCTGAAGAGCTTTGAGATTCAGAAAGCGATTCCCATTCACTCTGGCTCAGACTATAGAACTCGGACTCGGAGACACTCTGGCTCGCTTGCTCTGATTCAGAAGAACTCCACCACTCTGATTCTGAGTGACTTTGGGATTCGGAAATCGATTCCCACTCACTCTGGCTTAAGCTATAGAACTCAGACTCGGAAACACTCTGACTTGCTTGCTCTGATTCGGAGTAGCTCCACCACTCTGTTTCTGAGTGACTTTGAGATTCGGAAATCGATTCCCACTCACTCTGGCTCAGGCTACAGAACTCGGACTCGGAGATACTCTGACTCGCTTGTTCTGATTCGGAATAGCTCCACCACTCTGTTTCTGAGTGACTTTGAGATTCGGATATCAATTCCCATTCACTCTGGCTCAGACTATAAAACTCGGACTCGGAGATACTCTGACTCGCTTGTTCTGATTCGGAAGAACTCCACCACTCTGATTCTGAGTGACTTTGAGATCCGGATATCAATTCCCATTCACTCTGGCTCAGGCTATAGAACTCAGACTCTGAAATACTCTGACTGGCTTGCTCTGATTCGGAAGAACTCCACCACTCTGATTCTGAGTAGCTTTG
This sequence comes from Streptococcus mitis, assembly GCF_003942695.1. GTDB lineage: Bacteria > Bacillota > Bacilli > Lactobacillales > Streptococcaceae > Streptococcus > Streptococcus mitis_BD. Next base: position 89,506 of record NZ_RJNU01000007.1, on the reverse strand, counting down.
AGATTCCGAAACGGATTCCCACTCACTCTGGCTCAAGCTATAGAACTCAGACTCGGAGACACTCTGACTTGCTTGTTCTGATTCGGAAGAACTCCACCACTCTGATTCTGAGTTGCTTTGGGATTCGGATATAGATTCCCACTCACTCTGGCTCAGGCTATAGAACTCCGACTCTGAGACATTCTGACTCGCTTGTTCGGACTCGGAAGAACTCCACCACTCTGCTTCTGAGTTGCTTTGAGATTCCGAAATGGATTCCAACTCACTCTGGCTCAAGCTATAGAACTCCGACTCTGAGACATTCTGACTCGCTTGTTCGGACTCGGAAGAACTCCACCACTCTGCTTCTGAAGAGCTTTGGGATTCGGATATGGATTCCCATTCACTCTGGCTCAGACTATAGGACTCTGACTCGGAGACACTCTGGCTGGCTTGTTCTAATTCACTCAAGGAAAGAGACTCTGAGTATGCAATACTTTCACTCAAAGAGAGCTCATCCGTCCCCTGACAAAGAGACTCCCCTGTCAAATGCTCAGAAACAGAGAGGCTATCAACCAAGGAAAGGGACTCAAATTCAGATTCTGAAGAAGAGACCACTAATGAGTAGTTCTCAGACATGGACTCTCGAAGCGAGAATCCTTTTGCTGATATACTCTGGCTAAACGACTCACTGTACGAATCTGCGACAGAAAGGCTGAGGGAAGCTAAAGCGCTAGTTGACAAGCTCTGACTAACATCTCTTATCAAGTCAGCCACTCCCAAACTGTTCCTTTCCTGAAAGTCTTCTAAGGCTTCCATGACAGAAACTGATTCTGTTGGTAACTCAAGATCTTCACTAGCACTCAGAATAATTTCCTTTTGCTCTTTGAGTTTTCGACTAACCAGCTTTGATTTAGTTGCATCCAGGCTACGGTAATCACTATCTTCCCTACCCTTTTGCTTAAACTTTGATATCAAACGTTTAAATCCCTTTAGCTCTTCGTTATTATTTTTGCTCATAATATGATTTTCTCCAAAAATACAGTTATATCATCATTATAAAGTCTACAACAGAATCTGTCAAAGCATTAGCCAAAGAAAACTTCTAACTTCCCAGAAGGCTTTATATTGATGTAACTCAATGCCATGTTTTTTATAATGTTCAGATTTATATCTGCATTCATTCTTTTGTATGATTTAAAAGCTTCTTTATGAAACTCAAAGACAGGATTTTTTTGGGCATATCCTTGACTAGACACCAAACCTTGAAATTGCTGTAAATAGTCAACTTGCTCAACCCAACAGTCATCTATCGCTCTCAAAACGACAGTTCGTTGAAATTGATTGAACAACTCTGAATCCTTGATTTTATCTTTTTTCTGCTGGTACTCTGAAACAAGGAGGTCAGATAAAAACTTTTTAACTTGCCGTAAATCCGTGACATCTAGATCATCTGGAATATCCTCGCAGTAATAACTAATGTTATCCAAAACAAAGCGAAATAAATCCGCCCGCTCTTTAAACGGTGTTTTACTTGTATAAATGTCCACTGCATCCGATAGGATAGACAAGAAATAAGTCAAATCAAAGTCTGGATGAGAGATGAGCTTATTACGCTTATTGTAGATAATCTGTCGCTGAATACGGATACTTTCATCATATCGTTCCGTTGAACGTCTGGAAGCCGCTGACGCGTTATCACTATTCTTCTGAGCCTCTTCAACCGCGTGTCTAATACGACGAGAGGTCAAATGAATCTTTTGTTTTTCCTCTGGTTTTGCAATTTCTTTATGATAGTACTCACTAATCCATTTGCTACCAGACTTGGAAATAAGATCATCCTCAAGAGAAATAAAGAATTTACTTAATCCTGGAGCGCCTTGTCGTCCGGCACGACCGCGAAGCTGCAAATCCACTCGCTCACTGGACATTCTCTCTGTTCCAACAACAGCAAGTCCACCCAACTCAGCAACCCCTTCTTCCAAGATAATATCTGTTCCACGACCTGCCATTGATGTTGCTACCGTCACTGCAGAACGTCTACCAGCCAGTGCGATCATCTCAGCCTCTTTCGCTGCATTATGGGCGTTCAACACATTATGGGCGATTCCCTCTTGGAGTAAGAGCATAGAATAAATCTCAGACATTCCAACCGATCCTGTCGCAATTAAAACTGGCTGACCTTTTTTATGTAATTTTTTGATATACTCCAATGAAGCATATAATTTTTGAGGAATCGTGAGATAGATTTCATCTGGATAATCAATTCGTAAATTGGGTTTTCGTGTAGGAACAACTACGACTCCCAAGTCGTAAACGTCTCTGAACTCCTCCTCACAAACTTTACCAGTACCCGTCATTCCTGCTAATTTTGGAAACATTCTAAATAAATTTTGATAGGTAATAGAGGCCATCGAACGCGTTTCCAATGTGATTTTCACACGTTCTCTGGCTTCTAGTGCTTGGTGTAGTCCTGATTGGAGTTTATTTCCTTCCAAGAGACGTCCTGTCGCCTCATCCATCAGTTTAACTTCGCCATTATCCACTGTGTACTGACGATCTTTTTCAAATAAGTGGTTAGCTCTCAAAGCTAGGTTAATTTGGCGAATGAGCTGGTAATTATCTGGATCATAGGCATTCTGAACACGGAAATAAACCTCTGCTTCCTTCACTCCTTTTCTCGTCAACCATACAGACGTCCGAGTGGAATCTAGATTAAAATCTTCCCCTTCTTTTAGAGTTTTTACAAACTCATCACACGAGAGAAAGAGATTGGATTGAACCCGAGGAGAACCTGAAATGATTAGGGGCATCTGCGCACTATCTAGCAAGGCTGCATCTACTTCATCGACCAAACAAAAATAAAATTTTGGCAAAAACTTCTTTGATTGAGATGTCGCCAAGTTTTCTTCTAGGTAATCAAACCCTAACGCACTATGTGTTGTATAGACAATATCATTCTTATAGATTTGTTGTTTTTGAGGAATTTTAAGTTTTTTTGTCGGATCGTCCGAGACACCAACTCCAACTGTCATTCCTAAAAATCGAAAAACGGGTGCCATTTGTTTAGCATCACGCGCTGCCAAATATTCATTGGCCGTGACTAGGATTGTACTTTTTTCCGTCAAAGCATTTAGGTATAAAGGAAGGATAGCTGTCAAGGTTTTTCCTTCCCCTGTTCTCATTTCTGCAATCTGATTGTCTTGCATAACCAAGGCCCCTAAAACCTGAACATCATAAGGATATAATCCTAATACACGCTTGGCTGCCTCACGAATGGTTGCATACGCTTCCGGCAAAATGGACTGCAAGCTTTCTCCTCCAGAAAGGCGTTCTTTAAACCATTTTGTCTGAGCTTGCAGTTTCTCATTTGACATAGCTGCGTAACTATCAGATAGTTTATTAACCTTCTCCAAAATCTTTTTGTAACGCATTAGTTTATAGGAGTTGGTCAAATTGAATCGTTTAGTTTTCATTCTCTCTCATCCACTCTTCAATCTTTTCCAAGTCAATCGCTTGAAGTAAAAATGACTTATCTAATAAATATTCAATGTTTGCTAGTTCACGTGGTCTAGTCTTCAAGTCCGCATATTCCTTAACTTTTGTCGGATTAAATTGCTGTAGCAATAATTCTTTAAAAATAGGCGGATTTACTCGACTACGGTAACGTTCCAGCAAGCGTTGATAGTCTAGTTCGCTTAAAAACTCATCCGTCACAAGAGCGTATGAATTTCCAAATTGTTTGGAGTAATGCAAGGCCGCAATATTAGAAATCGCTCCATAACCAACAAAAGCCACTTTTTCAAAAAGATGCTCTTGCGCTAATTCTTCAATCGTTTCAAGCAAGGTTTCGTAAAAACGTTCCTCCATGTATAGGAGCGCTTCTCTATAAGACGAATTAACAATCAATACATTTGAGAAATGTTCACGAACACGTTCTGGAATAAAACCTGTTCGATTGAGTTCAGGTTCAGTAAAGCAAACATACATCGTTTCTTTCTCGGAATCCTGATGAAGCAAATCAGAAATCCAGTAGCGATCCACTGTATAATCCGCCAACTGCTCCTCAGCAACATAAATCCCTTCAAAAAGGAAGCGATGACAACCCGAGCTGACTAACTGCACCTTATAATATTGTGTATTATCTGGAACGCATACGCTGACTCTCTCTCCCTGTTTAATGATCTGATTCGAAATTTCTTCGTCTCGAGCATCCATAAATTCAACTTTTAAGTATGTTGAATTTTCTGGGATGGTTTCTATATGACTGCCAAAAATATAGTTTTGCCCACGTTTCAATTCAGGAAGCTGACTCGTATTGCGTAAGGCCTGATAGTTTGCCCGTGAATGCCATTCATGAATAACTGTCCCCGAAGGCATGAACTGGTTTTCATACAAAACATGACCACCATCTAACAGTTTGACAGATGAACCGTATAGATACTGAGATACGCTTTGGATATCCCAATAAGCAAAATAGACTTCTTCCTTGTATCTCACGATTTAAACTCCCTTTCAAAACTATTCATTAATAGCGTTTTATATTGATTAAAGAACCATTCGACAATACCTTGTGTATCGTCGTTGTGTCGTCCAGTCAATCCCTTACTGATAACGCTGACGCGGTAATCTCGCTGTCCTAACTCATCCAGCATATCAGGATAGGCCGACATATCATAGTCATCTTGATACATAAAGGAGATAATGAATTTTGTTCTTGAGAAATCAGCTGACTCAAAAGCCGTCCAGAAACGTTCGTTAAGCTGAGCTGTAGCTCCACTTGATAACTCCCCTATTGTGCGGTACACCAAATCCAGTGACGTTGGAAATCCTCCCGGACGAATAGTTGACTCATTTTCTGCCATATCTCCTAAGTTGACAAGAGGTTTTCCGACAATGACGGCATGAGGTTCCAACTTAGAACTATAGTAAAGGGCGCCAAAAGTACCCATTGACAAACCTGACAAGGTCAGTTGTTCCTTCGTAAAACCGAGTTCATCTAAGCAGTTATGAACCACTTGGAGAAGTTTTTGTTCGAGCTCCTCCGATCCAAGATAGAAAGCGCCCCCCTCTGAACGCGGATCCCCTACTAGTAAGAATGGCGATCCCAAATTATTCATCATCCAGTACCCCTCGAATCCCTCTGCGGGACGGTACCCTGAAAAATAGATGTTCAACGGTGGTTTCAAATCTCCTGGATGGAAGAAATAAATCAGTTCTTCTCTATTCTTATCGCTAATTCGTTTTCCTCCGACTAACAAGTCTCCATAGCCTAGATGGGAGTCTCGATAGTGGCAGGGACCAAGTTTTACAATTCCTTGTCCTTTTGCTTGAATACTGATACTCAAATAATACGAATCATTTACATCTAACGTCAGAGGCCGATCAAAGCTCGTTTCATCATAAATCCATTCTTGCATGGGAGAATTTCCAGCTGGAAAACCTTTGACAACGTAGCGGATCGAACAACCTTCTGAAACCCTGAACTCAGGCCACAGATCTAAGGGCATCTCCCCACTCAGAAAAACATTATGTTGATAGGTCGCAATAGTCTGATAATCTTCACCATATCGGCCACACAAACGAAGGTAGTTTGTCCCTTCATAACTGATTTGACCCTCAAAAGATGGTGCAGCGACTAGATGATTAACACTTAGTTTCGTTCCATTTTGCTTGGAGAAAAAACCACGTGAAAATATATGTAGCATCTGCTCTGGATTTTCAAAATTTGTTTTCACAGCTTTTTTGCGCAAAAGAAATCGTTCCAGCGTTTTTGTAGTGATTTGACAACGCTCATGATAGAACAGACGGTAAACCTGAATTTTCTGATCCAAGATAGTGACATACTCTAAATATTCAGCAGTATCTACCAACACGACATCAAACGGTCTGTCTACTTTTTTCTTTTTTTTCCCGTTTTCCGCCTCAACTTCTCTATTTAAGATCCCGATATCTTCTGGCAATAAAGAGACGATGTCTTCTGGTTTGACAAATGTCCATTTTATATTACTAGGAATTTCATATTGCTCCTGCCAATTTTCATCAGCAATTTGCAAAACACTAATTTTTTTCATTTCCTTTTAATTCCTTTATGGTATTTTTCCACATATCGACAATCTCACCCCTTGTATACTGTTCAATCTTCTTGACTGAGTGAACTAGAGATTGATTCCAATGTTCTAAGTTTGTGAGGTAGTATAAGAGTGCCTCTTCAAAATCTGAAATATCATCTAGAATCCAACCATTTTCTCCATGCTTCACATAAGAAGAACTATACAAGTTAACCTGAGGGATCCCTCCACTAATGCCAGCGATTTGAGTCAACACATCAGCTGGAGTTCCCAAATCTAGTATAATACGAACGTACTTCAGAACTTTAATCAAATCGCTGTCGCTATGAATGGTTTCAATATCAATCCGTTCGCGAACAATCTCCTCTTCATCATCAAGAACTCGGTTTTCACCTCTTGCTCTTTTCTCTTTATCAACAAAAATCAATTCTTGTTCATATTCTGGCTTAAGTGATCGATAGCTTTCTAGTACCTGTTTTATATAGGCCTCTCGACCAAAATCCTGACTTTGTGTTCCAACCAGCAAGTCAATCCATTCATTTTTCAACATCATTTCAAACAAAGTCGTAAACACATATTGAATTTGATCTGCTGGTAGATTGTCGTAATTGACGTAAACAATTAACTCTTTTTTTCTTTGACTATGTCCTAGGTTTAGATGAGTATCATAAGGCGGAATCTCATAAAATCCTGGCAACTGTTCTAGATCCACATTAGCTGCTATCGTTTCAATTTTATTTAAACTATCAACAACGAAGAACGGCGTGTCTGTCAAATCCGTTAGCAGCTGCTCCTGGTTTGTGATTGGATAGCGATCTCCAAAAAAAGACAAGATAACATGATGGTTTTCCTTAACCTTTTGGAAAAAGTGATTGTGCTGTACATCTGACGAAATCACAATCGTATCATCCTTGGTTAGCGCAGAAGTTAGATACTGATCTAGTTTTTCATTGATCAATTCTTCGATATCTTGGTAAACTTCTTTTGCAAATGTAGCCTGCGCCTCAGGGTTAATAAGTACTTGATGATTTTCTGTGCTCAAAAATTCCCTAAACTGCCATGTACCTTGTAAATTTAAATAATCTTGGTAGTAAGGCTGATCATTTTCAAAATAGATGACACTTGAAACAAATCCACGATCATCAAAAATTAGCTGATGATTTGTCTGCCCACCCTCAAAATAAGTAATATCAAAGAAATTACCTGTTTGTGAAAAGTTAATTTTAGCATAGTGTTCTTGATTTAAATATACCTCAATCATAAAAGGAGTATAGAAGAATTCTACTCCTTGAGGCCATTTAATATCTTCCAGACGAATTTTACGTACAGATACATCCGTCAGACCTTGTATGGTATCAAATAGATTCCATACAGTTTCTGGCAATATTCTTTGCTGATAAAGAAAGGTTCGAATATGTGGTGAATAGTTCAAAATCAGAGTGGTATTTGCCTCTCCTGATTGCTGAAACATTCGCAGCAAATTCACCGCATCATCAAACATCATATTTTTAGACACGTAATAGAAAGGCAGGGTGGTAGAATACCATTTCCGATCTTGTCTATACCAAGATGGTACAAAGTAAAACATATCCCTCTATTCTCCTTTAAATTCTAATTCTTTGTGGTAGTAAGTCCCAATTCTCAAGATACGTATTTCTTCATGCAAAGGCAAGAGCATACTGACTAAAATGATCAATGTACTTGGTATAGTCAAAAGCAAATTTGGAAGAGGTAGGAAGAAATTAATGAAATAGGGTAAACCAATAAAAACGATCAGGTAGAGTGCTCCTACGTTAGATTGTAAGGAAATGTAATGTTTCAAAACTTTTAAAGTTGCTTTCCCAGGCTGGATATAATCTAGGTATTCTCCTTGACGTTGTAAACGTTTCGCTGTTTCTTCTGGTTCCAAGTTGATATAGGCAAATAAAATTGCAAGAAGATAAATAGCCAGCAGATAGAAGGCCAAACTTAAGGGTTTTGTAAAATCAAATAAACTACCAAAATTTTTCGTAAAACCATGGCCAAACCAGTCTAATACCAACTGAAGCAACATAATAACACTCGAGGCATACATAATAGGCATTCCCCCAGAGGGAAGAAATTTGATAGGGAGGTAAGATTTACCATAGTAACGACTACTTAACATGACTCGATTTAGAGGCAAACGAATTTCAGCTCTCTCGCAGACCACGGCAATATAGCCCAAGAGCAAAAATGAGATCGCCGCACCTACTAGAAAGGCTAATCCTTCTTTAGACAAAACAGATTGTCCTATCAATACCACTAATTGGTTAGCAAATTGTAGCAAAATTCCTGAAATAATAATAATTGTCTGCCCGCCTACTCCCTTGCTAACATTCAAACTAGCCAACCAGATAATAACAAAGCTTCCTGCTACAACAGTTGCTAGTACAGTCATATTATAAATCCAATCATCTACAAGAAGCAAAAAGCGTCCATTTTCCGAACGAGCCGTGTACATAACAGCTATTCCCTGTAACACGGAAAAAATCAAAGTGAGAATCTTTTGCACAAAATCCGCTTTTTTCAATGACCATGATTGTATATTCCAACTTTTATTCAAGTTGATGACCTGCCAAACGATCATCGTCGTAATCCAAGGACCTAGTCCCAGTGAAAACATAGAAATCTGAGAGACATCCACTCCTGCCAAGGAATACAAATAGGCCAAGGGATTTTGCTCAGTTATTTGTGAAAAACCTGTATTGCCATTGTATCCTGGAAGTAAAATATGGCGACCAAGTAAATAGATCGCAATGATCAAAATTGTAAAAATTGCTCTTCGGAAAAAAATACTTGTTCGTTTCTGTTTCTTAAGACCGAAATGTTTCATCTGTCATCCTTTATTCTTTATATTTAGCAAGTCTTGCGATCATTTTCTAGCAATGTTCATGTACCATCGTAACAGCAAGACAACTCAAGAAAACAGGCTCATCCCACTGATAATCAAGATAGGATTAACTGGCTTACCATGATATTTCACCTACGAAATACAGGAGCACCTCATGAGTGTAAATCTACTTGGAGCTTCTCTTCTATCCTTGAATATTTTCATGTGAGAACACCTGTTCTTCCATTTTTTCTATTTGAACATCATCAAATGCATAAACGGATTTACTTAATCCTTAAAATTTTTATAAGTATATCAACTCTGTCATCATGATTGACATCTAAAAAACTATTCCCATACCAAATCTCTGAAAGGTAAGGAATTTTACACTTTCTCATCTGATCATGATTCTTCGAAAGTTGAATGGATTTTATCCGATTTTTCTCATTAAAAAATCATTTATAAAAATTACCAGTGCCTACTATTGTAGCATATTTATCAATTATTTTCAAACACGACCTCTCTTTTTATAAGTGTGAAGGGCACTTTATGAATTTTGAACAAAATCCATTTGGAATAGGATTGACTATTCTAAGCATTTGTTTACTATTACAACTCAGACGAAAAAGACCAGAGCGTCACTCTGGCCTTTTCCTGTTCGGTTTAGCTTGTAACTAAACTTAGTCTTCTTTTTTGCGGGTAGTAGCTGCAAGTCCTGCACCTAAGCCCAAAAGAGCCAATCCTGCTGCTAAAGCTGACACCTGAGACTCACTTCCTGTATTTGGAAGGTGACCTTTTTCAGTTTGTGTCGCTTTTTCTTCTTGAGATTGTGCTCCTGTTTGAGCCAGTTGGTGCGCATCTGGATTGACAGGAACTTGTGGATTTGGTCCTTCTTGTGCTACGGCAGTTCCCACTTCCACAATGCGATCTTGCGATGCTACCTTATCAAAGGTTTCTTTCGATGTACGCTTACCGTTTTCGACTTCCACTAGGTGGACACGAACACCTTTTTGGCCTTCTTGGATCACACGAGTTTGCCCTACTGGAAGTTTATCGTTCTTACGTTCTTGAACTTGGAAATCAACTTCCTCTTCTTCCACTAGGAGCTCTGGCTTGTGATGAACCAAATCTTTGACACCATCAAGCGGTTGAGCCGTACCACGTTTAGTTCCTACTTCCACGATACGATCTTGCGCAACTATCTTATCAAAGGTTTCTTTCGATGTACGCTTACCGTTTTCGACTTCTACTAGGTGGACACGAACACCTTTTTGACCTTCTTGAAGAACACGACTTTCACCCACATAAAGTTTGTCAGTCTTACGTTCTTGAACTTTGAAATCAATTGCCTCTTCTTCCACTAGGAGCTCTGGCTTGTGATGAACCAAATCTTTGACACCATCAAGCGGTTGAGCCGTACCTCGTTTAGTTCCAACTAGAAGACCCCGGTTAACAGGAGCCTCTACCACTTCACGGAGTTTTTCTTCCTTACTTCCACTAGGATTAACCGCTGTGAAGATCCGTTCCTTACCAACTTTTCCTTCTTGTTCTACACGTGTTTCACCTAGATACAGTCTTGAATCCTTTTTCTCAACTGTCTTGTAGGCCAATTCTTTTTCAACAAATTCGAGTTTTGGAAGTTCTTCTTGTACAGCAGCAACTGTCTTCTCAGAAACTGGTTTTTCCTTAGTCAAGCGGATACGGTATTCCTTGACTTGTTTTCCACTTTCTGAAACAAGGCGAACAAGTACTGGAAGGCTATCGTCTCCGTTATCTACAACTGTTGAAGCTACTTGATTACTTTCTTCGACTGAGACTTTTGGACGTTGACCTTTATAGGTGATTTGGTAGTCTTGACGATCTTCAGCGAAGTCAGGAAGCTCTTTTCCATCTACAAGAATTTTTGATTGGGTACTTTCTTGAGGCAATTCACTCGGTGCAAGGAAGGTCATCTCAATCATCGCAACACCGCTCTTGTCAGCTTTACGCTCCATACGCCATCTCATGGCTTTGGCTTTGACAGCTTTAAATGTTACGTTGATTTCATCACCAGCTGCGATGTCTTTATCCGCACGATAAGGCACAGTTTCCCAATTTTCTGGATTGTTGAATGGATGGGCTGCATCGTAGGCTTGGTAGTTTGAATAGTAGGTAGGCGCTTCAAAATCTGGGCCAATATAACGTTCCAAAACGAGTTTAGATGGGGCATCCGTACCACTATCTGCAAAGAAATGAAGTTTGGCTTGCGCTACAGTCCGTTCGACAATCTTACCATTTTCACGGAAGATTACACCTGCTGATACTTCTGGATTAGAAGATGGTGTTGGAGACCAGTTTGTCCAACGACGATTTTCTGAATGATTTCCGTCATTGAGATAGTCCACACGGTCATGGGAGTTTCTATCAATGTCGTTAGTGGCTGAAGCAAAGGCGCGGTTACTATTTTCATCATACTCTGGGTTATTTGAAAGAGCTTCACCAAGTTTGTCTGTCACTCGTACAGTGAACTCAGCAACAAGATCACTACCAAGGACACGACCTCGAACGGTAAATTGACCTGCTTTTGTCAGATTTTCTGCTGGAACTTCTTCCCATTCAACTGCCAAGTCTTTTGTTTCGTAACCATCTTTACCTGTGAAGTAAACAGGAACCTTAGTTGGCAATTCAAGTGGTTGTCCTACTTGTAGCAAGCGAGCTTGTTTGACCGCGGCAACTGGTTTACGAGAGAGCAAGTCTTTATTGCTTGTAAAGTGTAGACGGTATTCTCCTAGGATGTCACCATTTTCAGCTTTCGCGATAACACGAACTGGCTCACCTTCACGAACGCTTGGAACGACGGTAGCGAGACCATTGTTGCTAACACTTGCTGTTACTGCAGGAACTTTTCCATCTACAGACTCAAGATAGTAGTCTGTCAAATCAGGGTTAAAGTTTGCTAATTCTTTACCGTCAACTTGGATTCTTGTTTGTCCTTGTTTAGCTGCCGCAACTTGTTTCGCAAAAATTTGTACTTCTGTGATAGACGTTCCTTTCTTGCTATCAAGTCGAACCATACGAATGCGAACCGCATAGGTCTCAACTTTATCAAAGCTGAAATGATTCATTTCTCCAGCTTTTAATTGAGCTGGTGCTTTGAGATTGCTTACCTCTTTCCAGTTTGCAGGATCATTAAAGGCATGGTTTTCCTCACCTACAAAGCTAGGGTTTTTAGGGGCTGTTGGAACGGTCTTACCGACATAATATTCAATCACATAAGACTTCGGTACACCAACTCCGTGGTCTTCGTGGAATCCGACACTTAGATTATCAACAGAACGTTTGCTCAAGATACCTGAATCTCCGAATAGGACACCAACTGAAGCTTCTGGATTACTACGATTCCAGTTCGTCCAACGATTGGCTGGGCGGTCATTAAAGGAAATCAATTTATCGTTGACGTTTGAAACAGGGTCGCTCGGATTTGAGTCTGAAGCAAAGGCAAGTGGTAATTCTGAACCTGTCCATTGATCAGAAATATTTGCACCTTGCTCAGTTTGAGCAGATACGCGAACATGAAGTTTAGTCGTTAATTGCGAACCTTCTAGGCGACCATTAACTGTAAAGACACCTTCCTTGGCGTATTGCTCTGGGCGAATCGTATCCCAAGTAACCTTAGCTGATGAAACATGACCATTTGAATCGTAGGTACGAACACTTTCTGGTAATTGTGGCTCTTCTGCGATTGGAGTTGTCACACTAACTTCTTCAACTGAAACGATACCTTCTACAGAGACTTTAGCACGCGCTTCAAGGTCAAGGCCTTCAACTTTACCTAGCACTTCAAAGGTTTGATAATGGTCTAGTTTTTCTTTTGGAATATCTTTCCATGTGACTTTGTGAGTTTTAGGGAAACCTTTGTCATACTCAACAGTTACTGTTGATGGAAGAGTAGGTTCTTGATGCAAGTCAGTCACTACATTTACTGGACGGATAGATTGCGCAATCTTCTTCTCAGTGTTGGCTTGGATAGTGAGATCAACTTGACCTCTAGCCCCCTCATATTCTGCTTTGAGAGTGACTGATCCTGGCTTATGCAACTCAAGCATTCCTTTACGAACTGCGACTTCCCCTTCACCACTTGTAGAGAAGTTCACCTTATCAGCTGGTAATACAGCTTGCGTTCCGTCTTGATAGTGTGCAAGGACAGACAATTTGACTGTTTGGTCTTCTTTGAGAGCATCAGCTTTCTCCACTTGTAGGCTCAAATGGTCAATTTTTGGTGCTTCTTCAAGGAATTGAATCGCATAAGTTTGAAGAGGACCACCATCATTTGGTTGAACAAAGATGCTTGCACGCATACCGTTTGCTGTACTTGCTTGAAGGACTGTAACAGTTGCATTTTCAGCACTTGCTGCGACTTCTGGCAATTGGGCACCATAAGCAAGAGTGCGGTATTGCATTGGATGTTGACTAGTAAAGCCTGTAACGGCTTCACCACCAACAGTTACAGTTGGCACTACAGGTGCTGCAGGATTGCCTTCTTCTACTACAAGAGTAGCATGTACGGTTTCGCCTCCTAGTAGACCAGTCATTTGAATACGTGATCCAGCAACTGAAAGTTTAGCTTTATCTGCTTCCGCAATCTCCCACTTATCAACTTCGTATTCTTGAACGCTTCCATCTGTTACAGCGATAGAAACGTATTTATCAACAGCATTCAAATCTGTTCCTGGTGCAACACGTTTAACTGTTGGTAGTTCTTTCGCAATTGCTAGAACCTCGACACGAGCCTCTACCTCACGTCCGTCTGCCATGCCTTTAACTGTCACAACTCCAGCTTGGCTCACATCAACAGAAGACCATGTTACTGGACGTTTTTCACGACTGCCATCACTATAGACAAAAGCGACGGTCTTCGGCATTTTTGGTTCTTTCTCGATAACAGTACGTACTTTTGGTACCTCTGTTCCTAGAACTGTCCTTTCTTGTTCTTCTTTCTTACCAGTGAAGACTGTTACTTGACCAGATTTCAAGAGATCTGAATGAGCTGTCAGTGTAAATCTACCTGCTTGTTCAGTTGATTTGACAATAGCAACACCTTTACCGTTAAAGGCTCTGCGAATCCAAGAACCATCTGGTTGCGCCTTATAGCGTTCACGGCTGGCTTGTTCCCCATTATCGACACCGACCAGTTGACCTTGTCCGTGCAATTGGAAGCGAACCAGATTATTGGCAGTTGGTACTACATTTCCTTGACTGTCAACGATTTCGTAGTAGATGTATGTCAAGTCTTTTCCATCTGCTGCGATTGCATGTTCTTCCTTGATGAGTCGAACACCTGCTGGTTGACCTGCAGTGGTAATCTTATCACGTGCAATTTCTTTTCCAGCTTCATCGCGAGCTACAGCTTCCAAAGTACCTGGTTGGTAAGCAACCTTCCACTCAAGATAGAGTTCCTTAGCATTCGCACCTTCTTGATAAGTCCGTCCATCGCTGGTTTGTTTTTTGTTGAAGGTCTTAACTCCAAGAGATTGACCGTTCAAGAACAATTCTACGCTTGCAGCGTTTGAGTATGCTCGAACTGGGATTTTTCCGTCTGAATCTTCAACTTTCGATGCCAATTCTCTATTTTCCCAGTTCCAGTGAGGAAGGAGGTGAACCATTGGTTTCTTCTTGGCAGAAACCCATTGGCTTTGGTAGAGATAGAAGTCATGTTTTGGAATACCAGCTGTATCTACGATACCAAAGTAAGAGCTCTTAACGGGAGTTTGGTTTTGGTTGTGCCATGGCGTAGGCTCACCGATATAGTCCGTACCTGTCCAGATAAATTGTCCAGCATAGCCAGCGTTGTCACGGTCAAAAGTCCATGAATCTGTTGCCGTTTTACCCCAGCCAACTCGGTCATTACCATAGTCAGATTGTTCGTAATGACGTTCAGGTCCGTTGCTATGTTTCAATTCACGTTCAGGACGATAGTAGCTACCTCGTGTACGGGTTGCTGAAGATGTTTCTGAACCATAAATCAACCATTTTGGATGTTTCGCACGAAGTTTCTTGTAGTTATCTTCTGAGTAGTTGAAACCAACTGCATCGAGTTCTTCGGCAATCTTCTCATGACCACCACTACCATCTCCAAAGCGGAACTTATCTGCTCCCATGGTAACATAACGTGTAGTATCAACATCTTTAATCACTTTTACTAAGCGTTTAACCGTTGCAAGTGAGTGTGCATCACCGTTGGCTTCACCGATTTCATTCCCGATAGACCACATGAAGACAGCTGGGTTATTTTTGTCTCTTTCGACCATGGTACGAAGATCATAGTCAGACCATTTTTCACCTTTTCTAGCTTCTGGGTGAGTGGCATCTTTTTCAAAGAAACGTCCGTAGTCATATGGTTTCTTGCCATTATACCACGTATCAAAGGCCTCTTCCTGAACCAGCAAACCAAGTTCTGCTGCGATTTGCAAGGTCTGTGGACTTGCAGGGTTATGAGTTGTACGGATGGCATTAACACCCATCTCCTTCATTTGTTTGAGACGACGGTATTCTGCCTTATAGTTTTCTTCTGCTCCAAGCGCTCCGTGGTCATGGTGCAAGGAAACACCATGGAATTTAATGCGTTCACCATTCAAAGAGAAACCTTCATTTGGAGTCCAATGATAGTAACGGTAACCAAACAAATCCTTCTTAGCATCAACCAACTGACCATCACGGTAAACACGCGTAATCAATTCGTACAAGGCAGGTTTATCATTTAAAACTGTCCAGAGTTTTGGTCTTTCAACTTCTAAAATCGCATCAAGGCTTGTTGATTCATGTGCTTTCAAGGTACGACTCGCTGTACGAACCAAACCTGTCACTGCCTGACCACCACGTTCAACGATTTGATATTCTGCCACTAGTTCATGGTCTTTATCATCTGTATTGACGATTTTGCTAGCCACATGAGTTTCAACCTTGCCATATTGCTGTTCTTCAAGTTTTGGCGTTAAGATGGTTGTCCCATTTTTCTCAACATGAACCTTATCTGTCACTTGCAAGGTCACATCACGGTAGATACCACTACCTGAATACCAACGGCTACTTGGTTGTTTGTTGACCGCATGGACAGCAATCACATTCTCACGACCATCTTTGTGAAGGTATTTGGTGATATCGTATGAGAACTGGTTATAACCATTTGGATAATGCCCCACTAACTGGCCATTGACATAGACTTGAGAGTCCATGTAGACGCCATCAAAGGTCACTCGAACATTTTTCTTGAGATCTTTTTCATCAAGTTTGAATGTCTTACGATACCAAGCTTCACCACCATTGAGCTGTCCACCCTCGTTTTGGGCAGGTGACTGATGGTCAAAATCGTTAAATATACTCCAGTCGTGTGGGAGATCCAATTTTTGCCATGTTGATACGTCTGCATCTGATTTCACAGCTTCTTTAGGATTCGCATTGAGTTTAAAGTGCCAATTTTGATTAAAATTCACTTTTCTATCTTCAATCATTTGATTCACTTCTTCATTTGTCGCAGCTTTCAAATCTTCCTTGACAGGCTTTTCTTGACTTGAAACTTGAGATTCTACCTTCGGAGCTGTTTCTTCAGGTTTTAGAGATGCTTTCTCCTCTTTTGGAACTACAGGTTCATCTTCTTTCACCTCTGATTTGCTTGCTTCAATGGGAGCAGCTTGACTTTGATCGACACTTGCAGCATCCTTGTGCTCTGCTACAGCTTGATCCTCTTTTTCCTCTACTGCCGGACTTTCCACAGTGTGAGTAATAGGAGTTTCATCCGCGAAAACTGGTGATTCTCCAACGACACTTCCTCCAAATAGAACCGCACAGGTTCCAATCATGACAGAGCAAGCTCCTACAGCAAACTTACGAATACTGTAGACTCTTTTACGATTCCAATGGCCTTTTTCCATAAAATCCTCCTTTAGCAACCGCTTTCATTTATTTGTAAGCGCATTACTTTTTCATAGCCTTTTACTCTTATTTTATAAAATAATATAGGGAATTTCAATACCTAAACATAAAAAATCATAATTTTGATTGTTTTTTCTAAAATTTGTAGAGGATTTTAAAAATATGAATGTAGATTTAGAACAAAAACAAACAATTTTTGACACTCAGTTAAATATTATAAAAAAGTTCCTTTTGTAAGGAACTTTTTTACTTATAATTAAAGATTCCCCCTGCCAACTTATCAGCTAGTTTAGGAAAGAGGGTATAAAACTTATGGGCTAGATTCAACAAAATTGGGAGATTGAGTTCCCTTTTGTTTTTTCCTATGGTTTTGACAATCTTTCTAGCGACTGCATCTGGTTCTAAGAGAAAGCGGTCAACCGACTTGAGATAGCTACCATCTGGGTCAGCCTGGTCAAAAAAGGCAGTACGAATCGGTCCTGGATTGACCGTCGTTAGATAGACACCGTCGGGCATGAGTTCAAGGCGCAGAGCGTTTGAAAATCCAATAGCCGCAAACTTTGTCGCTGAGTAGAGACTGGACTTGTTAGTCGCTATCAAACCTGCCATACTGATGATATTGATGATATGCCCTTTTCCTCTCTCCTTCATACGAGCTCCAAAACGACGAGACAGATTCATCAGAGCAAAGGTATTGACCTCAAACATCTGGTGAATATCTTGATCAGAAATCTGGTCAAAATCTTCAAAAATCCCATAGCCCGCGTTGTTGACCAAGACATCGATCTTGTCATAGCGGAGATAGAGGTCAGCTACCAGAGTTTCTAGGGCTGAGTCATCAGTAATATCGATTTCAATCAATTCTACATGGGGATGATTTCCATATAGCTCCGACAGTTTTTCCTTGTTTCTACCTAGTAAGATGAGTTGGTCATTTGGCAAGAGTTTGACCATTTCTTGGGCTAAGCCACCGCTTGCTCCGGTAATCAGAATAGTACGCATACTTATCCTTTCTCAATCTTCTAAATTTCCACTTCTTCCAAGTCTTTGACCACATGGACATTTTCAAAAACAGTAGCCGCATCTTTCTTGAGCTGGCTGATATCTTTTGAGAGGAAGCGGGCGCTGATATGATTGAGTAAGAGGCGCTTGGCTCCTGCTTCTGTTGCTACTTGCGCAGCCTGCATATTGGTTGAGTGACCATGGTTACGGGCAATTTTCTCATCGCCCTTTCCATAAGTTGACTCATGGACCAGGACATCAGCATTGACGCCTAGACGCACACTGGCATTGGTTTTTCGGGTGTCACCAAGAATAGTAATAATCTTACCCGGACGTGGCGCTGAGATATAGTCAGCTGCCTTGATTTCAGTTCCGTCTTCTAAAACAACATCCTGACCATTTTTGATTTTTCCAAAAAGCGGGCCGAACGGGACACCTGCAGCCTTGAGTTTTTCAGCATCCAAGGTACCTCCCAGGTCCTTTTGCATGACACGATAGCCAACACAGAAAATCGTGTGGTCCAATTCTTCTGCATAAACGGTAAACTTGTCTGTTTCAAGGATTTTCCCTAGAGAATTCTGGTCAAACTCATGAAAATGAATGCGGTAAGGCAGGCGAGAACCTGATACACGTAGACTGGTTAAGACAAAGGACTTGATCCCTTGAGGTCCGTAGATGTCCAAATCTGTCTGCTCTTCATTGGCCTGAAAAGCACGGCTAGAAAGGAATCCTGGTAAGCCAAAAATGTGATCTCCATGCAGGTGAGTGATAAAGATTTTGCTGACCTTACGTGGTCGGATCGTGGTTTCCAAAATGCGATTTTGCGTTCCTTCTCCACAGTCAAAGAGCCAAACTTCGTTAATCTCATCCAAGAGTTTCAGGGCGAGACTTGAGACGTTGCGGGCTTTAGAGGGCTGACCAGCCCCCGTTCCTAAAAATTGAATATCCATTCGATACTTTCTAATTAATCAATATATAACATAGCTGTGCGATTTTCCGATCGATAATAAAGCTTGCCAGAGAAAGCAACAGCTTCTTGTAGTAAATCCTCTTGGCTATAACCTTTGAGACGTTTGCGACCATCAGCCAAGCTTTCCAAATCTGTCAAAGCTGTGAGATTTTCTACACTAACAACTTCCTCGTCCCCGACATGCTTCATATAAATCTTTCCAGACTCTTCAAAGACTAGTTGATGGGGGAAAATTTGCGCAATCTCAAAGAGCAAGTCTTCTGAAATAACTTCTGTATTTTCAGAGAAAATCCGCCCCAGCCCCTCACTCTCATAGCAAAAGCCAAAGGATTTGCCAGATAAATTAAGACGAATAAAAGGCTTATTTTCAAAGGTGAAACTTGGCTCAGCATTGTAGAGGTTCAGTTCCTGACTGACTTCTGCAAAGTAATCCGTCGCAGCTTCAGGGCTCTTTTTCTGGTAGAGCTCTGCAAAGTAAGCATTGACCACGCTAGGTGGAGGGGTGATGAGAGCCAACTGCTCCTGCTCTGTTTTGCCAGATAGAAGTTGATCCAGATAGACCTTATCCAGACTTGTATAGCCACCATACTTGAGAGCTAATGATTTCATATCAGTCATAAAATTCTTCTAATCTCCATTTGTTTTTCTTCGAAATGTAACCTGTGATGACTTCCCCGTCCTCTTGATAGTCGCGTTCTTCCAGAATCGCTACACTTTCTAAATCATGAATCTTGTAGGATTTCGAAAAAGGCACGCGCAGGGTAAAGGGTTCGAAAATATCCTTGATTTTCTCTAAAAATAAAGCCTGCAGCTGCTCACGACTATCCTTCGACTTGGCAGAAATCATTGCGTACGGTGTTTGGGTAGGCGTGAAATCCTCCACCAAATCCGCTTTATTATAAAGGGTCAAACGAGGGATATCCTCCATGTCCAAATCTTTCATGATAGACAGAACAGTTTTTTCATGTTCCTCATGATAAGGATTGCTGGCATCAATGACATGAACCAAGAGGTCTACATGCTTGCTTTCTTCCAAGGTGGACTTGAAACTAGACACCAACTCTGTCGGCAAATCTTGGATAAAGCCAACGGTATCTGTCAAAGTTACTTGGAGATTCCCCCCAAGATGGATACTCTTAGTCGTCGCATCCAGAGTTGCAAATAGCTCATCTGCTTCGTACTGGGTCTTACTGGTTAAGCTGTTCATGATAGTTGACTTCCCAGCATTGGTATAACCAATCAAACCAATCTTAAAGGTACTGGACTCCAAACGTTTTTCTCTAACTGTCGCCCGATTTTTCTCAACGACCTTGAGCTGACGCTCGATATCTGTGATTTGGTTGCGAACACTACGACGGTTCAGCTCCAGCTGGCTTTCACCAGGTCCACGGGAACCAATTCCTCCAGCCTGACGGCTGAGCATAATCCCCTGACCAACCAAGCGAGGCAAGAGATATTTGAGCTGGGCTAAATGGACTTGGAGCTTCCCTTCATGGCTTCGAGCCCGCATGGCAAAGATATCCAGAATCAACTGCATACGGTCAATGACCTTGACACCCAGAACTTCTTCCAAATTGACATTTTGCCGTGGCGTCAAGCGATTATTGACGATGACAGTAGTAATTTCTTCTGCATCCACCATTCGCGCAATCTCTTCCAACTTACCAGAACCGACGAAGGTCTTGGAGTCATACTTTTCACGTTTTTGTCTGTAGCTATTGACAACGACTGCCCCAGCTGTCTTAGCCAGACTGGCCAACTCTTCCATAGAGAGGTCAAAATTGTCCATGCCCTGTAGTTCAACACCAATAAGTAGGACCCGTTCCTCTTTTTTCTCCGTTTCAATCATCTAAAAACTCCTCTATCTGGCTTAAAATGCGGTCCTGCACGCCAGGCTCTCCTATCTGATAAAAGGTGACCTGCATGCGATTACGGAACCAGGTCAACTGACGCTTGGCAAAACGACGAGTCGCCTGTTTGAGACTCTCGCTTGCTTCCTCAAGAGTTTGCTCCCCACGGAAATAAGGAAAGAGTTCCTTGTAGCCAATGCCTTTGGCTGCCTGCACATCTGGATAATGGTCAAAGAGCCACTTGGCCTCATCCAAAAGACCAGCCTCAAACATCAGATCTACTCGGCGGTTGATACGTTCATAAAGCTGACTGCGTTCATCGTCCAAGCAGATAATCAGTGGTTCATAAGGACTTTCCTGATTTTTCAAATCCTTACCAAAATGGACAATTTCCAAGGCACGCATAGCACGACGACGGTTAAACTGGGGAATTTCAAGGCCTGCTTGCTCCACAAGATGGGCTAATTCCTCATCTGAATAAGGCTCCAAACTAGCCCGATAGGCTAAAATCTCCTCATGAGGTGTTTCCCCACCTAGATGATAGCCTTCCAGCAAGCTCTGGATATAAAGCCCTGTGCCTCCAGCGATAATAGCAAGCTTGCCACGACTTTGGATGTCCTCTATGGCTGCCTTAGCTTCTGAAACAAAATCAAAAGCCGAGTAAGACTCGGTCACCTCTCTGACATCAATCAAATGATGAGGAACAACAGCTTGCTCCTCTGGGCTAGCCTTGGCCGTCCCAATATCCAACCCTCTATAAACTTGCTGACTGTCACCACTGACCACCTCTCCACCAAAGCGCTTGGCCACTTCAATAGCAAGGGCTGTCTTCCCAACAGCAGTCGGTCCAACAATCACAATTATTTTTGTTTTCATCTTTTTTCCTTGAAAAATTCCCATTTTTTCGTTACTATTATTATATCATAAAAAGGTCAGTCAGAAAAATGCTACCACTTGAGGAGCCTGGCTGATCGGGAAGATAAAGGAGGAAAACTCATGGCTAAAGGATTCGCTAAAGGTCTTGTAACAGGTGTCGCAGGAACTGTCGCTGCCGTTGCAGGTGCAGTATACGCAATTAAAAAGAAAGTGATTGAGCCAGAAGAGCAAAAAGCAGCTTTCATCGAAGAAAACCGTAAAAAAGCAGCTCGCCGCCGCGTATCACATTAATATACAAAAGAAGTTGAGATTTCTCAACTTCTTTTTATTTCTTAAATAGCCAAATCAAACTTCAGCTGTGGCTTAACTGGATCATAGTCAACCAACTCAAAGTCTTCCGCTTTGATATCAAAGAAATTGGTCCCATCAGGAACATTTAAAACCAAACGTGGTTGGCAGTTTGACGGCTCACGGCGGAGCAATTCCTCTGCTTGTTCAAACTGGTTATCATAGATATGGAGGTTATTGATGAAGTAGAAGAACTTTCCAACCTTCCAGCCAAAATGCTTGGCAATCATCATTTGAAGAGCCACATACTGCATAGCATTGATGTGGTGAGCAACCAGCATGTCATTCGAACGCTGGGTCAAAGTCGCATCCAGATAGATTTCTCCATCTACTCGACGGACATCAAACATGGTCTGGAAGGCGCATGGAAGGAGGCCGTCTGTCTCCTCAAATGCTTGGTAATCCCAGAGTGAGATGATATTGCGACGGTTCCAGGGATTGGCTTCCAACTGCTTGAGAATCTTATTGATGATATCGTGTTTCTTAACGACCGCACCGTAGCGTTCACCAATGGTTCCCGTATCTCCCACTTCCCAGTCATTCCAATAGTGAACATTGTACTTGCTATTTAGCACTTCTAAGCTATTAGACTGATCTTGGTAGATCCAGAGCACTTCCTTGATAGCGGATTTGATTGCAATGGGACGCAAGGTTGTGATGGGAAATTCCCCTTTAGCCAAATCATACTCCGCAAAGGCACCCGTTACGTACTTGGAATTAGCAACAGTCCCATCCTTGTACTTGGGACGAGCTTGCTCTGAAAAGACACCGTCTTTGAGGATTCGTTCAATATTCTCTTTAAAAATCGTATCTGCTTTTGTCATTTACTCTCACCTCATTTATTGTCCTAACTAGTATAGCATAAAAAATCTTTTCTACATACTCAGATAATCGATGGCCTTTTTATATTTTTCTAATCGTTCCAAATCCTTGTCAGTAATAGTCTCAAGTCTCGATAAATCTGAATTATGTTTTAGGTCAGCTAATTTGACAACGCGTGCTAGAGAATTAGATTTCACATTTTCCAGATATGTTTGATAGTCTTGCCCCTTTTTCTTTGACAAAATTTGAACGGCTGTAACTACTGTTTCTGGTAAACCAGCTAGTAATAGTTCTTCAGCTGTAAAAGGACTGTCCTCAATGACATCATGTAGTAAAGCAACTGCTTTTTCTTCTTCAGTATCAACTTGGCTTGCTACATAGATTGGATGTTCTATATAATCTATCCCTGCCTTATCAAATTGCCCCCTATGAGCTTCCGTAGCGATAGACAATGCTAGTTCAAGCATGGGTTGTTTTGATGTATCCATCTAGCGGCTCCTTCCCAAAATTTAAACCTATTTCGTTTTATTCGATTTTTAAAAAAGAACTTGATAAACACCAAGCTCTATTATCAATCTATCTTATTGCAATACAAGCGATGCTGCTCCGATTACTCCAGCGTCATTTCCTAGAGTTGCAAGAGCCAATTTAGTGGATGTGCGTACTTGAGGGAAGGTATTTTCGTCGTAGACTTTTTGAACACCTTGGAGAAGGAATTCTCCCGCAGCTGAAACTCCACCACCGATAACAATCGTTGATGGGTTGAGGATTGAGCCGATATTAGCACAAGCGATTCCCAAGTAACGTGAGAAGTTTCGGTAAACGATCAAGGCAAGGTCGTCCCCTTCTTTTGCAAGGTCAAAGACAGTTTTAGCTGTTACTTCTTCACCATCGTCAATCAAGCGTTTCAAGGCAGCATCGCCTTCGTATTCATCTGCATAACGACGAGTCAAGTTGACAATCCCTGTTGCTGAAGCAACTGTCTCAAGACAGCCTTTTTTGCCACAGGTACATGCGATTGGTTGGTCAAAGTCAACAGTGATGTGACCAAGCTCACCAGCAGCACCAGCAACACCGTGAAGCAATTTGCCTTCTGCCACGATACCGCCACCAACACCTGTACCAAGTGTCATAAAGACAACGTCCGGTTGGTTGTCACCAGCACCCATCCAGCGCTCACCAAGAGCAGCTACGTTGGCATCATTATCAATGAAGAATGGAATCCCCAAGGCTTTTTCAATCTTTTCTTTAATTGGTTGAAGGGTTTTCCAGTTTAGGTTGTAGGCACCGATAACAGTTCCTTTTTCACGGTCAACCACACCAGGTGATCCCATCCCAATCCCTCGGAAATCCGTAGCTGACAATCCAAGCAAGTCCAAACGATGTTGAATAGACTCAATCATATCATCTACAATATGGCTACCTTCATCCAAAATGTTGGTCTTAATAGACCATTTTTCTTGGATTTCTCCCTCTTGAGTTAAAATTGCAAACTTGATAGATGTTCCACCAAGGTCAATCCCAATAATCTTTTGACTCATCGTCTTCTCCTTTTTAATTGAAAATGCTTACAGATATAGTATAACAAAATCATTAGATTTGTGCAAAGGTTTGCAGGCTACAAGCCAAAATTAAAATATCTTATTTGCTTCACTATTTGTAAAAATTAGTCACCTAAATGTTGAATGGCATAGTTTGCTTCTTCTTTTGTAAATTTTCCAACATAAGAAGAAGTTAGCCACTCATAAATCTCTGTCTTTGATAAATGGTTATTCTTTCGGTATTCTCTTGCTGTAATTAAGGCATTTGCTTTGTAATCTGCATTCAAGTGATCGATGGCATACTGCGCTACTGAACTTGAAAAACCATTCCACGTTAATTGGTTATAGAGATCTTTTTTTGACATATGTAAAACCGAATTATAGCTTTTCGCTTTATTTAAAGCAGCATTGTACTGCTTCCCATCTAGTTTTGGTTGCCGCACACCATCGTAGTCTACATAGTGACGGCCACCATCTACCCATTTATCCCTAGCCATTTTACCATCTGATTCAACATAATAACGGCCACCATCTACCCATTCATTCTTGGCCATCTTTCCATCTGATTTGAGGTAATAATTTCCTACCCATTTATTGCGAGCAGAGCTTCCTTCTGCGGTTAAATAATAATAGGATCCATAGTTTTTATCATAAATCCAGTCACTTTTAACCTTTTTTCCATCAGAATCAACATAATAACGACCACCATCTACCCATTCATTTTTAGCTCTCTTTCCATCTGATTTGAGGTAGTAATTTCCTACCCAGCCAGACTGAACTTTAGATTGTGATTTATCCTGTTTAGGAGTTGTTTCTTTAGCTTTTTCAGTCGGTTTTGGTGCCGGCTTCAGCGCGGGTTTTGGTGCCGGCTTCGGCGCGGGTTTTGGTGCTGGCTTCGGCGCGGGTTTTAGTGCCGGCTTCGGTGCGGGTTTCGGTGCTGGCTTCGGCGTAGGTTTTGGTGCCGGCTTCGGCGCGGGTTTTGGTGCTGGCTTCGGCGCGGGTTTTGGTGCTGGCTTCGGCGCGGGTTTTGGTGCCGGCTTCGGTGCGGGTTTNGGTGCTGGCTTCGGCGTAGGTTTTGGTGCCGGCTTCGGCGCGGGTTTTGGTGCCGGCTTCGGCGCGGGTTTTGGTGCCGGCTTCGGTNCGGGTTTTGGTGCTGGCTTCGGCGTAGGTTTTGGTGCCGGCTTCGGCGCGGGTTTTAGTGCCGGCTTCGGCGCGGGTTTTGGTGCTGGCTTCGNCGCGGGTTTTGGCGCGGGTTTCGGCGCGGGTTTTGGTTCTGGTTTTGGCGCTGGTTTTGGTTCTGGTTTCGGCGCTGGTTTTGGTTCTGGTTTCGGCGCTGGTTTTGGTTCTGGTTTCGGCGCTGGTTTCGGCGCTGGTGTTTTCGATTTCTCAGCAGGCTTTTGCGCTGGTGTTTTCGATTTCTCAGCTTGATTTGGCGCTGGTGTTTTCGATTTCTCAGCTTGATTTGGCGCCGAAGTTGTATTCTCTTTTACAATCTTACCGTTTTTAGATACATCCTTTTCTTGAGCAGAAACATGCTGAGCCGAAAAAGGAAAGGCTTCAGTTGTATCTGCAAATGAAATAAGTCCCAGTGTTGCAGTTGCTAAGCTGGTTACTAAAATTTTTTTTGATTTTTCATAAAAATCTCCATTATTTTAATGATTTATACCTATAGTATACCATATACTTTATTTTGCTTTCAAATCAAATATTAAATATTCAGAAATAAATCTAAAACTTAATTGAAAAATCCATAGTTATATCACTTCCAACTCATACAAGCCTCTGACCGCATTACAACCATAGATAGCCTCCGCGTGGTTCAAGTCTGTCAAAGTCAGAACTTTTTCCTCTACCTGCCCTGTTTCCAGCAAATACTGACGATAGATTCCTGGCAAGATGCCAAGATTGATAGGCGGTGTGTAGAGCTTCCCAGCGATTTTCAGAACCAGATTTCCAATAGAGGTTTCCAGCAATTCTCCTGACTTATTGTGATAAATCTTCTCTTGTTCCCCTAGACTTAAGTGTGGTCTATGAGTTGTTTTAAAGTAGGTAAACGCTTGATTCAAATCTGCTTCTTGCAGACAAAGTTTGGCTTTGCAGAAACTTGGACTGAGGGGTGTTAAGATTTGGCGACTGAGTTCTAGCTCTCCAGACTTGTTGAGGGTAATTCGCAAGCGGTAGTCTTGATTAACATCACAAGCTTGACACTCTTCCTCTATCTTTTGTCTCAGTTTTTTTGGATCAAAAGGATAGGCAAAATAACGACTCGCCTTTGTCAGTCTTTCCAGATGTTGATCTTCAAAAAGCAGTTGTTTTTGGTTGATTTTCCCAGTTGTAATCAATTGGAAACGTGCTTGTTTACGATAGAGTACAGCTGCTTTTTGATGAACTTCTCGGTATTCAGATTCCCAAGTACTATCCCAAGTAATCCCTCCGCCAACTCCATAGACGGCTTTCCCTTGATGAAGTTGAATGGTCCGAATGGCAACATTGAAAATCCGTTGTCCATTTGGAAGCAAGAGACCAATCGTTCCGCAGTAAACTCCTCTGGGCTGGGGCTCCAAGTTCTTGATGATTTCCATGGTCGCAATTTTGGGTGCACCCGTTATGGAACCACAAGGAAAGAGAGAGCGAAAAATGGCAATCAAGTCCACATCTGCTCGTAACTGACTCTTGATGGTCGAAGTCATCTGCCAAACCGTCGAATACTGCTCCACTTGACAAAGACGTTCCACATGTTCACTTCCAACTTCAGAAATACGGTTCATATCATTGCGCAAGAGGTCCACAATCATCATATTTTCAGACCGATTTTTAGGATCCTGTTCTAGCCAGCTAGCTTGGGCAAGGTCTTCTTGGTCAGTCACTCCCCGCTGGGTTGTTCCCTTCATCGGACGAGTCGTTAATTCTCGGTCATTTTGCTCAAAAAAGAGCTCTGGACTCATGGAAATCACTGCCATCTCATCGTGTTCAATATAGGCATTGTAGCCCGCCTCCTGTTCTACCACCATGCGATTGTAAATGTCAAAAGGATTGGCACTTAAGTCTTGCTTGAGTTGGACAGTGTAGTTGACCTGATAGGTATCACCCTGCCGCAAATGATGGTGAATCTGGGCAATAGCCTTTTCATAGTCTGCTTCAGACGTTACTTCCTGCCAATTTGAAGGCAAATCAATATCATCATAAGTCAGAGGAATAGGCGATATTTCTACGCTATCATGAACTGTAAAATATAGCAGATACTCTCCCAGTAAAGGAGCGGTGTGAACTGCTAATTTCTCCTCAAAAGCAGGTGCAGCCTCATAGCTGATATAGCCCACCACATAATAGCTCTGTTCTTGGTAGCTTTCTACTTGTGCCAGCAAGTCCGCCACTTCTGATAAATCTCTCGTTTTTAACTCTTTGATCGGCTGGGTAAAGGTGTATCTCTCGCCCAAAGCCCTAAAATCAATCACTGTTTTTCTATGCATACCTTTAGTATAGCACAAAAAGGCAGATGCAGCTTAAGCTGATCCACCTTTTTAGTCATATCGACTCTATAACGATGTTTTGGCGAATAAATCTCCAGAGAATCCATCTGATTTTTGAAGGAGCTGTTTGTAAACCTTCCATTTAAGATCTTCAGTATTTTTATAATGATTCTTAATATTTGGATTTTCCATGCTATCTATGTCTTTTTGAACAGCTTCATCAAATAAGGACTTCAACTCAGCATAAGTAGAGATAGATCTGCCATTGATTTCGATTGTAGTGAAGCCGTTTTGAGCTTTGTCATAGACTTCTTTATACCAATGTTTCTTCCATGCTTCAAGAGTATCAAATTGACCATTAGAGACTTTCTTGATAATGAAGTCATCACCCAACAACCCTTTGTTTTCCTTGTTAGCTTCCGCCTTATATTTGTTTGAAGCGTAACCAATAAATCCGTTAAGATAACCATAATATCCCCACATACGGAAAGCATTATGTTTGAATGAAATCGAACCAACTGTACTCTTGCTAGTATTACCACCAAAGATACCCGACATCATATTTACGGTTTGGTAAGCACTGTCAAAACCTTCCGAACGATAACGTCCATTCCCTGGCATACCATGTTTTGTAACAAAGTTATGATCAACCAATTGATCAATGCTCATAATCGTCAATTTCTTCTCATTATCCGTTAAATCACGTAATTTATCCCATTGATGTGGCTCGCCTTTCAGATTGTTTCGCTCAGCGTTCGTACGCCATTCTCGGTCCATCTTCTTGAACCACTTGCTGTTGTCGTCCAAGTGTTTTCCAATAACTGCATCTGCTTCTAGATGGTCCAGCATCATCAGAGCCTCGTTATAGTTCTTCATATAGTGATCAATTTCTTCACGGTTCTTTAACTTATTTGGATCATAATTGTAGATTTGATTACCATCATTCTGACGTTCATAAGCCATGTTCAAACCTAAGGCACCGTATTCACCATTTGGATTTGTCAACGATGGTGACTGGAGCATACCTTGCGCAAAGGACTCTAAGTCCGTTCCTTCACGATGATACCAACCGCCATAGTAAGCCATACGATCATTCACGTGAGTCGTTTCATGCGTAAAGGCCGATGTACCAAAATCACTTATCAACTCTGTCATAACAAAGTAGACAGCATCTTGCTGATTTGGAGCGGCAAAGATATATGCGTAAGCACCATATCCATACTGATAGCCATGATATTTATGGATCCGTCCAAAAAACTCTCGAATCGGAGCATAATCTGGTTTCCCATCCTTGTGACCATATCGGTTTGCCCAACCGATACCCGGCGCATCATGATTATCCCAAACAGGTGTTGGAACACTATTTTCACTCTTGAGGAGCTTATTACGTACATTATCGGCAGCTAATTTTGACCAAAAGTCTAAGTAGTTCACCTGCTCTTTTGCTCTCTTATTGATTTCACTCTTGAAGGCTTCACGATCCTCCTCAGTATTCTTACCATATTTTTCAAAAGCACTGAAAGAAATGGTATTATAGGTCGAAATCATGAAGAGATGCGAGTTCTTTAGGTTTAATAGAGGCAGAATCATCCGACCATGCACGCCATTATTAATCCCTTCATACAGACGATACTTCTTATGAGCAAAATCGGGGTTCAATGATGGCTGTTCTATCACATAAGCATTCTTTTCAATCGCCTTTTTAAACCAAACATTCATATCGGTTTCATTTGTAAACAATTTCATGTTATATGTTAGAAACTCATGAAGGCTTCCTTTACCTGTAGCACCTGCAATCACTCGACTATACGCATCTTGGGATTGGTCACCCTTAAGATTGTTCTCCTTTGAGCCGATAGTGATCAAGCGATCTAAGACATTCACGTTCTTACCATAGAAATCTGGTTTAAACATCATAATCTCTTTGATTGACAATCCATCATATTTAATGTCATAGTATTGGTTCAAATAAGCAAGCCCCATCATAATGTTGGCCTTATTGTCTTCAACTTTCTTAATGAAAGCACGTTGAGCTGCTTCATCATCATTTAGTTGATGATCTTCATTTTCAACAATTTGTTTCACCAAGTTTCCAAGATTTTGTTTTACTTCATCAAAACTTTCTTCTAAGAATAAATCGCGAATGTAACCATTTTTTCGTTCATCCGTGTTTTCTTGCGGTTTGTTCCGCTTGTCCATAAGAGCGCGCACTTCAGGAGAAATCAACTCCACACTGGATAATGTTTCTTTTGACTTTGCAATCAAATCAGCACGATCTTTCACTAGCATATTTGGCGTATAAACGATATCCTGATTGGTCACTTCGTACTCTTTGACTTGTTTTACATTAGAGTCAGCTTTGGCAGTAACGGCCAATTCTTCTTTGGTACCATCAGCATAGTGAATCATGATCTGATCAATAGCTGACAAGTCTGTTACAAACTGTCCATTCTTCAAACCAGTAACAGAAAGGACTTCTTTGGTCACCAAGTTTGAGCTAGCATCTAGTTTATTAGCCTGATTGACAATCCACTCCTTATTATAGAATGGTTGTAATTTTTCAATATTGCGATAGGCAAGTTCGCGGTCAGATCTGTAGTCTTGAGTGGCCTTGTACTCGTCTTCACGCTGTGTCAAACGGTTTAATTTATCTACAACAGGCTCTTTGATCTCATACTCATGCGCTGTGATTCCCAGAGCAGCAATTTTCTTGTCTGCTTCTTCTTGCGAAATAGGCTTAATACGATGCTGTTGTTTAGAATATCTATATGAAGATTTTCCTTCACTCACACCAGTAACAACAAAGTTTCGGTTTAAGCGATCACCTGTCCAATAAGGATCATCATCAATATCAGATGAGCCATAGAAAATCTCACCATTTTTAACTTTCATCATTGAAACAGTGTCTTCAACGGAGCCCAAGGCATTTGCACTGCCTACAACACCACCCGCGCTAATCGGTTCTCTCACATCGATAGTACCTTTGGCTACAGATTTTTTAATGGCTCCGTCCCGATAAACTGCATGGTTGTCCCCACCATTTTGTGACCAATAGGCGATGCCCGCAACTTTCGCTTTATTACCTGTTATTTGTGCATCAACATAGGCCTTCTCAACAGAACCTTTCCAGTTTTCTCCAACAATTCCAGCAAGAAAGGCGCCTTGATTCCCACCAGCATGAAGCTTACCAATGAATGCCACATTTGTTAATCTGCCGTTATTATCAATTTTATTGATCAAACCTGATACGTCATTATTTCCGACAACTGTACCCGTTACTTTCACATTATTGATCGTTGTGTTTTTTACAACAGCAGCCAAGGGAGCAACTCTATTTGCCCATGGCATATGAATGTTTACCTTACCAAGGTTAAGGTCATGGATGTGGGCGCCTTCGGTATCACCTAATAGTGGACGTTCCAAGTTATGAATCGTGTATCGTTGACCGTCTACACTTGATAGCTTGCCTCGGAACTTCGTCGTTACATATGATTTACCAGCTGCAGGAACATTGACCGCATTCAAGTCTGCACCAATTTTAAATTCACCAGATGGATTGGCCTGCATAGCTTTTACAAGTTCATTGAAGTCATAGTATACATTCTCTTCATGAGTTTTTGGTTTGGCAAAATAATGGACGTATTCCTCACTGAGCTGGTTACCATCCGTATGCTGAACGAGGTCAGGCGCTTTGGCAGTGACCTTATAAAGCGTTTTCCCATCGACTGTCACTTCTTCAATTTTGTCAATCGCAAGACGCGTCATCTTATTATCACGTGTAGCAATCTTTAGATAGTAAGGCCTTACATCACTTGGAACAGAGGTTAAGAAGCTACTATCCGTTTCCACGCCATTGTCGTCAACACTTATGAGGCTTGTTTCTTTTATATTTTTAACTTCGACCTTTTTTAAATCAATTCTCAGTGGTTCTTCTTTGAGAATTTCTTCCTCGTTTCCTTCACCACGATCATAAACCATTTTTGTTTCGAATTTATAATCCTTGTAATATTGCAAATCTGTTAGAGTTGCAGTCAAGTTATTTGGTGAAACCGTCATGGTTTTGACGACTTCGTCGCCTTTTCTCAGAGTTAAAGTGATCGATTTAATCGCTGCCTTACTTGGATTTTCCAGATTATAATGAATCTGAGATGAGCGTTTCAAATCCTGAATATCAACCCTTGAAAAAGTCAACACTGGCTTTTCGAAGTTTTTGGTACCTAGTTTAACAATACGGTCTTGGGCTAACTCGATGACCTGTTCAAGAATTTCAGGCGCTTCCTGCGTCTTGATTCCTTTGATGGTCTTGTAGGTTCTGATAACCTTTTTCTGACCGTCTTTTCCTTCTTGGACCGTAACTTTATCGCCCTTTTTCAGTTGCGCATCTTCTTCGACTATCTCCTTAAACGGAATTTTTTCAAGACTTTCTTCTACAAGAGTGCCTTCTATTGGTTTCGTACCGCGGCTTATTTTTTTAGTGACTGGTTCTTTGATGACAGTGGTTGTTGTATTTAAAACTTGGTCAGTCTCAACACCTTCGACAGTTTTATAAGTCGTTTTGGTAACTTGGATCCCTTTTTCGCCGTTTTGAACCACTGTTTCTTCATCGGTGTACTTTGTAGGATCATCAATGATTTCCGTCTGGTAGTCAATCTCTGCGATTGTGTCTTTAGTAATTGTTCCTTCAGTTACTGTATATTCTGGAAGGTCCTCTTGAATAAGGGAATCACCTTCCTTACCAGTTTCCTGAGTGCCTTTACTTTCAAGCTTTTCAGTATAGGCTGGCAAACTATCTTGAATTAGAGATTGACCTTCTTTACCGGGTTCCTGAGTGCCTTTGGCTTCTATCTTTCCAGTATATTCTGAATGAGGCTCTTGAACAAGGGACTCGCCTTCCTTGCCGGGTTCTTGTGTACCTTTGCTTTCAAGCTTTTCAGTATAGGCTGGCAAACTATCTTGGACAAGGGAATCGCCTTCTTTACCTACTTCTTGAGTGCCCTTGCTTTCAAGTTTTCCAGTATAGGCTGGCAAACTATCTTGGACAAGGGAATCGCCCTCTTTGCCTTCTTCTTGGGTACCCTTACTTTCAAGTTTTTCAGTATAGGCTGGCAAACTATCTTGGACAAGGGAATCGCCTTCTTGACCAGTTTCCTGAGTACCTTTGCTTTCAAGTTTTCCAGTATAGGCTGGCAAACTATCTTGGACAAGGGACTCACCTTCTTTACCTACTTCTTGAGTGCCCTTACTTTCAAGCTTTTCAGTATAGGCTGGCAAACTATCTTGGACAAGGGACTCGCCTTCTTTACCTACTTCTTGAGTGCCCTTGCTTTCAAGTTTTTCAGTATACGTTGGCAAACTATCTTGAATTAGAGATTGGCCTTCTTTACCTACTTCTTGGGTACCTTTACTTTCAAGTTTCCCAGTATAATCTGGGGCATTGTCTTGGACTAGAGATTTCCCTTTTTTAGAAAAACTAGCTACTTTTGTATCAGTTCCTTTAAAATAACCAATATACTCATATCCTCCAATATCGATCACACCTTTTGCTAGTTCTTCATTTGAGGCGGCCGAGATCGTTTGATTGTAAGCAAGTAATTCTTTATTCTCAAAGGCAAAAGTAGCAAAAGGAATGAAGTTGCTGACACCAAGAGAACCAATCAAAAGCACTCCAAGAACTTTCTGACGCTGTTTTTTAGACACCAAAAAAACAGCTAAAGATGCTGTTGCAAGACCAAAACCTGCTAAAGCAAATTCTTTACTTCCTGTATAGGGAAGTTGTTGACTGTTAGTTGCTTTCTTGCGATAAACCACATAAATAATATCTTCATCATGAAATTCTGTAGGAACTTCATGATGAATCAAGGCTTTTTCAGATTCGGTTAATTCTTGCTCCGTCAAATATCGATAATGGACTGAATTCACTTCAGCTAATTCATCTGCTTGGACTTTACCAGTTAATAACAAGCTGGCACCAACAAGAAAGGCCCCGATTGCTACAGGACCAACTCCAACAGTCAATTTACGAATAGAATACTTTAGGTTTTTTTGAAACTGTTCTTCTCTTTTTTTCATTCTCATATCTTTCTAATAAAATCTTGTGGATACCGCGCACGCGCACCCCCGATGAGTTTGGGACGACTAGCGAGAGCCGTTACATGGGCATGGCCAATCTCACGCAAAACTGGTCGAATCGGAACCTGCACATGCTTGACATGCATACCAATTGCGGTATCTCCGATATCAATTCCCGCATGAGCCGTGATGAACTCCACCTCAACAGGGTCTTTCATAAACTTAAATGCAGCTAACTGACCCGAACCGCCTGCATGAAGAGTCGGAAGGACACTGACGATTTCCAGACCAAACTGCTCTGCCACCTGACGTTCAACGACCAGGGCCCGATTGACGTGTTCACAGCCTTGAACAGCTAGGTGAATTCCTTTTTCCTCTAGGATATCTAGGATGGTTTTCACAATGATTTCGCCAATTTCTTGGCTTGATTCTTTGCCTATATGGCCGCCTAAAACTTCGCTAGAGGATAAACCTAGGACAAAGAGGCTTCCTTCACGCAATCCAGCCTTTTCCAAAACATCTTCAATTACCTGCTGTGTTTCTGTTTTAATTCTACTTTTGTCCATCACTCTTAACCTCATTTTTCTCCTACTATCATATCTTTTTTTACTGATTTTATCAAGGCGAACTAATCACTCAGAGTTGACAATGCAAAAACTTTAAAAATGAATTTTCTTTTAGTAACAAAGTAAAGAGTCTGGGACCAGGATGCTTTTCAAAAAGATAACAACTAAAATGACCTGTCCCCTAAAAAAGTTAAATAGAAGATTTAGCTTTTTTAGCGGATCAGGACAAATCTCCAGCGATGCTTATGTTATCTGAGTTTGAACATAGTGTGCAATGACATCTGATGTGTACTGGGCTGTTCCAGGTCCAAATTTGTCAATGTTTTCCTTAAACTCTGGATTGTAGACGTATCCTTTACCGATATGACCGAAGACTTCAATAGGGCAGTCAAATCCATAAGTACGAATGGCTTGCAAGAGCTTAGCTGCCTCTTCTTGATTTTCGGCGGCTGTTTCAGGCAGACCAGCTTGAAGGTTTTGTGCCAAGGCTTGAAAAACTTGGTTGAAGGCGGCTGTGGCCTCGTCTTCGCGACCTTTTTGGCGTTCAAGCGCTTGTCCCATGACTTCTTGACCATATTTCTCTACCGCCTCTTGGTGGTATTTTTGATTGTCTTGATAGCTAAATCCAGTGAATTTTTCCTCAATCGTCATTTTTCTTTCTCCTTTTTGTTCTTGAATGGTTTTTTGCAAGGTGGAAATCAAAGTATCCAGATGTTGCCTTTCTCGAGTCAAATAGTCCAACTGCCTGGTCAAATGGGGCAATAAATCTGTCCTTTCTTCCTTTAACAGCTCTGCTATTTTTTCTAAAGAAAATCCTAGATATTTGTAGTAAAGAATAACCTGAAGTCGTTCCAAATCCTCCTGACTGTAGATTCGATAGCCGTTTTCCGACTTTAACGGAACCAAGAGTCCTATCTTGTCATAGTGGTGTAGAGTCTTGACTGATACGCCCGAAAGCTGCGCAGCTTCTTTTATATGGTACATGATTTCCTCCTTACAATCATAGTATATCCCCTCCCCTTAGGTCAGAGTCAAGCGTTTTTGCGAACATTTTTAACTTTTTGAGAAAGGTGTGAAAACTTGAAAATGGTTTTCTTGACAGACCTTAGAAAACATGATAGGATAGTCAAGTCTATCAATCAAACAGAAGGCTCATAGAGAGCCATTGAGAGAGGGCTATTTGACAACTCAAGTAGCCTTTTCTTATTTTAAAAAACAAGATTGGAGTTTCAACTATGTCAGAAAAATCGCAATGGGGATCGAAACTGGGCTTTATCCTAGCATCTGCTGGTTCAGCCATCGGACTTGGTGCCGTTTGGAAGTTCCCCTACATGACTGCTGCTAATGGCGGTGGAGGCTTTTTACTGGTCTTTCTCATTTCTACCATTTTAATCGGTTTCCCGCTCCTGCTTGCTGAATTTGCCCTTGGCCGTAGTGCTGGCGTTTCCGCTATCAAAACCTTTGGAAAACTGGGCAAGAATAACAAGTACAACTTTATCGGTTGGATTGGTGCCTTTGCCCTCTTTATCCTTCTCTCCTTTTACAGTGTTATTGGAGGTTGGATTCTAGTCTATTTGGGCATTGAGTTTGGGAAATTGTTCCAACTTGGCGGAACGGGTGATTATGCTCAGTTATTTACTTCAATCATTTCAAATCCAGCCATTGCCCTAGGAGCTCAAGCAGCCTTTATCTTATTGAATATCTTTATTGTATCACGCGGGGTTCAAAAAGGGATTGAAAGAGCCTCGAAAGTCATGATGCCCCTGCTCTTTATCATCTTTGTCGTGATCATTGGGCGCTCTCTCAGCTTGCCAAACGCCATGGAAGGGGTTCTCTACTTTCTCAAACCAGACTTTTCAAAACTAACTAGCGCTGGCCTTCTCTACGCTCTGGGACAATCTTTCTTTGCCCTCTCACTAGGGGTGACAGCCATGCTGACCTATGCTTCCTACTTGGACAAGAAAACCAATCTGGTCCAGTCAGGGATTTCCATCGTAGCCATGAACATCTCGGTATCCATCATGGCGGGACTAGCCATTTTCCCAGCCATGTCAGCCTTCAATATCCAGTCTGAAGGAGGACCGAGCCTGCTCTTTATCGTCTTGCCTCAACTCTTTGACAAGATGCCTTTTGGAACCATTTTCTACATCCTCTTCCTCTTGCTCTTCCTCTTTGCGACAGTCACTTCTTCTGTCGTTATGCTGGAAATCAATGTGGGCAATATCACCAATCAGGACAACAGCAAACGTGCCAAATGGAGTGCCATTTTAGGAATCTTGACCTTTGTCTTTGGAATTCCTTCAGCCCTATCTTACGGTGTCATGGCGGATGTTCACATCTTTGGGAAGACCTTCTTTGACGCTATGGACTTCTTGGTTTCCAATCTCCTTATGCCATTTGGAGCTCTCTGCCTTTCACTCTTTACAGGCTATATCTTTAAAAAGGCTCTTGCAATGGAGGAACTCCATCTCGATGAAACAGCATGGAAACAGGGACTGTTCCAAGTCTGGCTCTTCCTTCTTCGTTTCATCATTCCAATCATCATCATCGTGGTTTTCATCGCCCAATTTATGTAATCAAAAAGGACTTGAGTAATAAACTCAAGCCCTTTCTTTTTTATGGATGGCTAACAATCAATTCCAAATCTTGTCCTTCCAAGGTCCAAGCTTCTACATCACTTGGTAGGATAAAGTGGCTACCTTTTTGAATTGGATAGTTTTTCCCGTCAACAGTAAGCTGACCTTGACCAGCTAAGACACTGAATAAGCTGTAGTCAGCTGTCTTTTCGAAGTCAACTTTTCCAGTAATTTCCCACTTGTAAACTGCAAAGAAATCATTGGATACAAGGAGAGTGGAACGCAAATCATCTGCTTTAACAGTTACAGGACGGCTATTTGCAGGCTCACCAATGTTCAAGACATCAATGGATTTTTCAAGGTGAAGTTCACGCAAGTTACCATTATCATCCTTACGGTCAAAGTCATAGACACGATAGGTGGTGTCACTAGACTGCTGGGTTTCAAGAATCAAGATGCCTGCTCCGATAGCATGCATGGTGCCACTTGGAACATAGAAGAAATCTCCAGCCTTAACAGGTACTTTGGTAAGCAAGGCATCCCAGTTCTTGTCCTCAATTTGCTGGCGGAGTTCTTCTTTTGACTTGGCATTGTGACCATAGATAATCTCTGAACCTTCATCCGCAGCGATGATGTACCAGCATTCTGTTTTTCCAAGTTCGCCTTCATGCTCGAGTCCGTAAGCATCGTCTGGATGAACTTGAACACTGAGCCAGTCGTTGGCATCGAGAATCTTGGTCAAGAGTGGAAATACAGGCTCTGGACGGTTACCAAATAATTCACGGTGTTCCGCATACAAAGTAGCTAGGTCTGTTCCCTCAAAACGACCATTTGCTACCTTGGAAACACCATTTGGGTGGGCTGAGATAGCCCAGTATTCGCCAATTTTTTCACTTGGGATGTCGTAGCCAAACTCATCACGTAGCTTGGTTCCGCCCCAGATTTTTTCTTGCATAACTGATTGTAAAAATAATGGTTCTGACATCTTATTCTCCTGTCTGTTTTTCTCCCCTCATTATAGCAAAAAGCTCGATCTAATTGAACTCTTTTTCACATCTTATAAAGTAGGGAGAAGATTTTATAAAAATAGTAACGAAATAATCTTTTACTTGATGGAGGAACCTCTAAAGCAACACTCAGAAAGCTCGCTGTCAATAGGCTGTTTTCCTCAACTCACCATAAAATTTTCACTTAAGACTATACTTTGCTAGAAAACAGACTGAAACCAGTCTCCTTTTAAATCAAAGCCGTGATAGCCGTCACTAGGCCAAAAACGATACCTGGCGCATTAGCAGCCGCAAGGGGGATATCTCTTTCCTTTTTGAACAAGCCGTAATAAACCCAAAGACTACAGTTAATGGCTGCAACCAAGGGCTGGATAAAGTTCCCTTTTTGACCAGCCAGGTTGTTCATAATTTGTGGGAAGTAAGACACGTACATCATAACAGACATGAAGGTCGCTACCCAGCCCAAAACTTTCATTTGTTTTTCAGACATTTTCAAAACCTCTTTCATTTTTTATGAATCATATTTTATAATCTTTCTTCAAAACAATCAAGACTTTGAAGCTTTTGTTATGAAGATGTAAACTATCACAATCTTGTGATAAGAAAGAGTAAACAGAAAAAGACCGGATTGCTCCGATCTTTTCAAGTTCCGCTCTAAGAATGTTTAAATTTTTAGATAAAAAATTTGATAATAGAATTACCTATTTCATACGATAAAAGTCAATCACTAGGCCAGCAGGGCCTTTAACTAGTAGCGATTCCGTTCCCCAATCCGTTTCACAAGGACCGTGTAAAATCTCGACACCAATTTCTTTCAATCGTTGGTAGTTCTGATTTAGATCCTCAACCTCGATGTGAAGAATGATTCCTGACTGAAAGTTTTCCAAAGAAACCAAATGATTTTGAGACAACATGAGACAGTGACTGCCAATCGTAAACTGAGCAAAACTGTCATCAACATAATCGGACGTTTTATCCAAAATACGCTCCAGGTCAGCACAGACTTGGGGAACATCTGAAACGATGATATCTAATTGATTTAAATTCATTTACTATCCTCCATAAAAAGACCGGATTGCTCCGATCTTTTCAAGTTCTACTCTAAGAAAATCAAAGAATAAAATCTACAACGTTTACATTTGATTTTCGATGAGAGGAATTATTTGATTGCGCGTGATTGCAATCCTTCTTCTTCCAAGAAGAGGCGGAATGGTACGAGTTCTTCTGCTTCGTATTTTTCCTTGAAGGCTTTGATTGCTTCTTCTGAGTGTTGTTTTGGATCCAACTCAAGTACTTCTACTGGAAGTGGACGGTGTTGAGTAATGCGAGCATCGATCACAACAGTTTTACCTTCTTTGTTCAATTTAACAGCTTCTGCAACAACTGCATCGATATCTTCGATACGGTCAACTGTAAATCCAACAGCTCCTTGAGCTTCAGCGATTTTCGCGTAGTCCGCGTTAGGGAAGTCACAACCAAACAAGTGTTTGTTTGTGTCTTCGTATTTGTCCTTGATGAAGGCATATTTACCATTTGAGAAGACAACGTTGATAACTGGAAGGTCGTATTGAACGTTTGTGATAACGTCTGGGTAGCACATGTTGAATGCACCGTCACCCATGATGTTCCATACTTGGCGATCTGGATTGTCTTTCTTAGCAGCGATACCACCAGGAAGGGCAATACCCATTGTCGCAAAGAGTGGAGATGTACGCCACATGTTCTTAGGTGTCATGTGAAGGTGACGAGTAGATGTTTGAGTAGTGTCACCTACGTCGATTGAGTAGATAGCGTCTTGATCAGCATGTTTGTTGATTGCATTGTAAACTTGGTACAATTGCAATTCACCCTCAGTTTTACCTTCAAGTTTGTTCATGTAATCACGCCAGTTTTGGTTATTCTTAACGTTTGCACGCCACCATGGAGTAGATTCTACTGGGTTTACTTTGTCAAGGATGGCTTTCGCTGCTTGACCTGCATC
This sequence comes from Streptococcus mitis, assembly GCF_003942695.1. Classification (GTDB taxonomy): domain Bacteria; phylum Bacillota; class Bacilli; order Lactobacillales; family Streptococcaceae; genus Streptococcus; species Streptococcus mitis_BD. The sequence goes on along the minus strand of NZ_RJNU01000007.1, from coordinate 49,619 downwards.
ACCAAGGATAGAAGCGTCAAGGGCATGGCGTTTACCAAGTTTGTATGGGTCGATATCGACTTGGATGAATTTTTCAGTGTTCTTGAAGGCTTCGTAAACTTCAGCAAATGGGAAGTTTGATCCAAGGAAAAGAACAGTGTCTGCTTCAAAGACCACTTCGTTGGCTGGTTTCCAACCAACACGGTAAGCAGAACCTGTCAAACCTTCGTAGTTCCATTCAAAGGCTTCAAAGTTTTTACCAGTTGTGATGATTGGTGCTTTGATTTTACGTGACAATTCTGTAATCACTTCACCAGCTTTAACACCACCGTAACCAGCGTAAATAACTGGACGTTCAGCATTGTTCAAGATTTCAACCGCTTTGTCGATTTCAACTTCGTTCAAGGCAGGAGCGATGAATGAACGCTCGTATGAACCTGAACCGTAGTATGAGTTTTCGTCAATTTCTTGGAAACCGAAGTTTACTGGGATTTCAACAACAGCTGGACCTTTTTTAGAAACTGCAGCACGGCAAGCTTCGTCGATTACTTTTGGCAATTGCTCAGCGTAAGCGACACGTTTGTTGTAAACAGCGATACCGTTGTACATTGGGTTTTGGTTCAATTCTTGGAAGGCATCCATGTTCAATTCGTTAACTGGACGTGATCCAAGGATAGCAAGGAATGGAGTGTTATCCATAGCTGCATCGTAAACACCGTTAATCAAGTGAGTCGCACCTGGACCACCTGAACCAACTGCAACCCCGATTGAGCCGCCGAATTTAGCTTGCATGACCGCTGCAAGAGCACCTGTTTCTTCGTGGCGAACTTGCAAGAAGCGGATATCTTTGTCTTCAGCCAAAGCGTCCATCAATGAGCTGAGTGTTCCTGATGGGATACCGTAGATAGTATCTACGCCCCATGTCTTCAATACGTTGAGCATTGCTGCAGATGCAGTAATTTTCCCTTGAGTCATAATGATAACTCTCCTTCAAAATAATTTCATACATTTACAAAAAGCGCTTTTATATGTTGTTTGAAAGCGATTCAGTAAATTTACAATCCTAATTTACCACATTTACTTTGAGTATCCTAAGAATGTGCTCAGAAGTTTGCATTCTCTATTACAGCACAGATTGAAAACGCTTCAGAAAACTGTTTTATAATAAAAAAGCGAGCAAGCTCGCTTTTAGTCTATTTTACTAAAGTTTAGCATGAGTGAACTGGTCAAAACAGATACAGAACTAAAGGCCATAGCAAGACCTGCCAGTTCTGGATTGAGCACCAGACCAATCCCTGAAAAGACACCAGCTGCAATCGGAATTCCGGCGACATTGTAGATAAAGGCCCAAAAGAGGTTGAGCAGAATTCGATTGAAGGTTTTCTTGCTCATGTCAAAGGCACGAACCACTCCTAGGAGGTTATTAGTTGTCAACACCAAATCTGCTGACTCGATGGCAATATCTGTTCCAGCTCCCATAGCAATCCCCACATCTGCTACACTGAGGGCAGGAGCGTCATTGATACCATCACCAACAAAGGCTACTTTTCCAGCTGATTGTAGTTTATGGATTTCATGGGCTTTTTCTTCTGGCAAGACACCTGCAATGACCTCTTCGATTCCAATCTGATCGGCAATAGCACGCGCCACGCCAGCATTATCCCCTGTCAGCATGACTGTTTTAAGACCTCGTTTTTTCAACTGACTGATGGCAAGCTTAGCATTTTCCTTAGGAATATCTTGCAGAGCAAGCAAGCCTTTGATTTCATTGTCAACAGCCAAGAACACAACTGTCTTAGCTTCTTTTTCTAGTTCTTCTAGTTTTTCTTGATAAATGCTAGAAATATCCATGCCATCCAGCATTTTAGCATTTCCAAGCAAAACTTGTTTTCCATTGATTTGCCCTGAAACACCTTTTCCGTGCAAGGCTTGGAAATTTTCCACAGTGTGAAGCTCAAGTCCAGTTTCAGTCGCTCGCTTGACAATGGCCTCAGCCAGTGGGTGTTGAGAAGCTTCTTCCAAGGAAGCTGCCAATCCAAGCACTTCTACTTCGTCGCCGATGATATCTGTGACCACAGGTTTCCCTTCCGTCAAAGTTCCTGTCTTATCAAAAACAATAGTTTGGACTTTCTGGATTTCCTGTAGAACCGTTCCATTTTTGAGGAGAACTCCCATCTTGGCACTGCGACCTGTCCCCACCATAAGGGCTGTCGGTGTTGCAAGTCCCAATGCACAAGGGCAGGCAATAATCAGAACTGCTACTCCATAGAGAAGCGAAGACACAAAGCTCGCTCCAAGCACAACTACACTATCCCTGAGCAAGACGAACCAAACCCAAAAGGTCACAATCCCTAAAATGACAACTGCTGGGACAAAAATCCCTGAAATTTTATCCGTCAAGTCCTGAATCGGCGCACGACTTGTCTGAGCTTTCTTCACAAAATCCACAATCTGAGCCAAAACAGTCTCTGAACCAACTTTTTCTGCTCTAAAAACAAGTGTTCCACTATTATTGATGGTTGAACCAATGACGGTATCTCCAACTGTCTTGTCCACAGGCAGACTCTCACCTGTCACCATAGACTCATCAATACTAGAGACACCTTCCACTACGATACCATCAACCGCAATCTTTTCACCGGGACGCACTCGAATCAGGTCACCTACCTTGACTTGCTCCAAGGGGACTTGAACATAGTTATCCTCACGCAAGACTTCTGCAGTTTTAGCCTGCAAGTCAAGTAATTTCTCCACAGCTTGGGAAGTATTTTTCCGCATTTTCTCCTCAAAAACGGCTCCCATAAGAACGAAGAAGAAGATAAATGCAGCACTTTCAAAGTAAACGGGGAGACCAGCGAAGAGGGCAACTAAGCTATAGAAATAGGCCACTAGGGTTCCCAGAGCAACCAAGGTATCCATGTTGGCATTGTGCTTTTTAAAACTAGCCCAAGCACTTTGGATATAAGGACCACCTGCTACTAGCATAATCGGTGTTGTGGCTAAAAAGGTTCCCCAACGCATGACTTGGTGACTAATTCCTCCTGTCGACATACCAATCATGAGAATCACAAGAGGCACAGTAAAGATACTAGTAATCCAAAAACGCTGTAAAAGTGATAGAGATTTTCGAGTCTTCTCAACTACGGTATAACTCCCCTTTTGCATCTTCATACCACAAGAAAATTCATGTTGACCTAATTCTTGAGGTGTAAAACGAATGACTTTCTCCTCATCTACGCCGATTGGTTCCAAAATGCCTTCTTCTTCAAACAGAATTTCCTTGTAACAGTTTGAAGGAGTTGCTCGATGAAAGGTAATCTCAGCTGGAATCCCTTTTTGAAGCTGGATATGGGCTGGATGATAGCCTTTGTCTGCCATGATACGGATTTTTTGAACACCATTTTCAAGACTTGCTTTTACAATTTCAGTCATATCATTCTCCTATTCTACAATCATCTTGCCGTGCATCATATTCATGCCACAAGAGAAACCATACTCTCCAGCCTGTTCAGGTGTGATTTCCACTACATACTCTTCACCCATAGGCAAGTCCGCATGCACTCCAAAATCTGGGAAAACAATCTGATCTAGGCAGGGTGAAGGGTCCTTACGGTCAAAGACGATACGGGCTGGCACTGATTTCTTAAGAATAATCAACTCAGGCGTATAGCCCCCTTTGACTTCCACTCGAATCTCTTGGTAACCCTTTTTTTGCTGGGCCTTTTGTTCAGATTTTTCAGGCTTTTTGAAAAACCAAAACAAGATAAACGCGATAAGGGCAATACAAATAATGGTTACAATACTATTTAACATGACGTCTCCTTTACATACAATTACATCTTACTTCTGTTACAGCGCTTGATTTCTTCTTAGAAATCACAGCTTCTAAGTCTTCCAAGTCAGCCTGAGTAAAATCACATTCAGCAATCAAATCAGCCAACAAGTTCTTAATCCTACGAGAACAAACCTTGTCCTTGATATCTTGGACAAGTAAATCCCGACTTTGGTCCAAAGTTAAAAGGGCTGAATAGACAAAGAACTTGCCTTCTTTTTTCCTTGTCAGACACTCTTTCTCAACCAAACGAGCCAAAAGAGTTTGAATGGTCGACTTGGACCAGTCGAACCGCTCCGCCAGAACCCTGATCAAATCCGTACTGGTCTGCTCTCCTTGCATCCAAATAATCTTCATGACCTGCCATTCTGCATCTGAAATCTGCATAATCACACCTCCTAAATCTACATTTGTCGATTACAGTTATTAGTATACTCCGAAAATCTACATTTGTCAACTATAAATATTCTTATTTCTTTGAAAAAGAATTCTAATCCTGTAACGAGAGATTTGCAGTCAAATTTTACTATATAAACTATAAAAATATGCTATACTGAAGAAAAAAGAAAACAACCACTAGGGGTGCGTAAAGCTGAGATTAACGACTGTTAGACCCTTTGACTCAATCTAGGTAATGCTAGCTGATGGAAGTGGAAAATAGTGAGGACTACCCAGTCTTCTATTACTTTCCTCAAACAGACTAGCTTGTTCTTAAGAATACAAACTTCAGTTGGTTGGGAGGTTTTAGATGACTTATTTACCCGTTGCTCTAACCATTGCTGGGACAGACCCTAGTGGCGGTGCTGGCATTATGGCTGATTTGAAGTCGTTCCAAGCTAGAGATGTCTATGGAATGGCTGTTGTCACCAGCCTTGTCGCTCAAAATACCAGAGGCGTTCAATTAATCGAGCACGTCTCCAACCAAATGCTGAAAGCTCAACTGGAAAGTGTCTTTTCGGATATCAAGCCTCAGGCTGTAAAAACTGGGATGTTGGCAACTACTGAAATCATGGAGATTATCCAACCCTATCTTAAAAAGCTGGACTGTCCCTATGTGCTGGACCCTGTTATGGTCGCAACAAGCGGTGATACCCTGATTGATACCAGTGCGAGAAGCTACCTAAAAACAAACCTGCTTCCCCTTGCAACTATTATTACACCCAATCTTCCTGAGGCAGAAGAAATTGTTGGTTTCTCAATCCATGATCCTGAAGATATGCAACGTGCCGGTCGCCTGATTTTAAAAGAATTTGGTCCTCAGTCTGTGGTTATCAAAGGTGGCCATCTCGAAGGCGGTGCTAAGGATTTCCTTTTTACCAAGGAGGAGCAATTTGTCTGGGAAAGTCCACGAATTCAAACCTGTCATACCCATGGTACTGGATGTACCTTTGCAGCAGTGATCACGGCTGAACTAGCCAAGGGCAGAAGCCTTTACCAGGCAGTTGATAAGGCCAAGGCCTTTATCACGAAAGCCATCCAAGACGCTCCTCAACTCGGACATGGTTCTGGCCCAGTCAACCATACAAGCTTTAAAGATTAAGAAAAACTCTCTAGTTCCCACTTTAAGGGAATTAGAGAGTTTTTGATTAGGAAATCATGTCATCCAGCTTTGTTAAAAATGCTTGCGTTTTTGCCTCTATATCTTCTGCCTGCATCAAATCACGGACAACGGCTACTCCAGCAATACCAGTACCAATAAGTTGGTCAATATTCTCTGAAGTCAAGCCTCCAATAGCAACTACTGGAATAGCGACCGTTTGGCAAATTGTTTTCAAGGTTGAAATCAGGGTGATAGGAGCATTCTCCTTGGTCGTAGTCGGGAAAATGGCTCCTGTTCCCAAGTAATCCGCACCTCCTTCTTCTGCTTCGAGGGCTCTTTTAACCGTTTTAGCAGTGACACCGAGTATTTTTTCAGGACCCAAGACTTTGCGGGCAACCGAAACTGGTAGTTCATCGTCGCCAATATGCAAACCTGCAGCATCAACCGCAAGACAAACATCCAATCGATCATCGATAATTAAGGGTACTTGGTAGGCATCGGTTATTTCCTTGACTTGTTTTGCCAGCTGATAGTATTGATTGGTTGTGAGATTTTTTTCTCGTAGCTGGATCATGGTAACACCTGAACGGCAGGCCGTCTCAACTTTTTCAAGAAAGCTTTCCAAGGAATCTTGGTAGCGATTGGTTACCAGATATAGTCTGAGTGCTTCTCTATTCATAAATATCTCCTTTGATGGTATCTAGCCAATTTTCATCTCTTTTTAGGAGAGAGAGCTGATTGAGAACTTGGTAACGAAAATCTTCCAATCCCATTCCTTGAACAAGTATTCTCTCAGCAGCGATATTGAGATAAGAAACTGCTAGGCAAGAAGCTTCAAAGGCAGTCTTTCCTTGGCTGAGAAAAACGGCTGTCAAGGCTCCAACCAGGTCTCCTGTCCCTGTTATCCAGTCTAATTCGTCACAGCCATTTCCCAATACAGCAACCTGATTTGCCGAAACGATGAGGTCCTTGGGGCCAGTGACTAAGAAAGACATACCAGGATAAAGCTGACACCAGTCTTTCAAGACTTGAAGCAAATCTTCAGTTTCTTGATCTTTAGCACTCGCATCGACTCCGACTCCGTGGTGTTTTAAGCCAACAAGACTTCGGATTTCCGACATATTTCCTTTAAGGACCGTGGGCTTGTATTCTAAAAGATCTCTGACTAAGGTCTTACGAATGGGAGATGTTGCTATGCCAACAGCATCTACTACCATTGGGAGACAAGCTTGGTCTGCATAAGAAGCTGCCATACGGATTGCTTTCTCCTTCTCGGCTGACAAATGCCCCAAATTGATGAAGAGAGCCTGACTTTGTTTGGTAAAATCAAGAACCTCACGGGGATCATCTGCCATGACAGGTTTAGATCCCAGAGCCAAAATGCCATTAGCCAGCATCTCACAAGAAATCTCATTGGTGATGCAGTGAATCAAGGAACTTGCTACCAGAGGGAAAGGATTTGTCAATTTCTGCATCAGTCTATCCTTTCACCAAAGAAATATCCCTGCACTTTTTTAAAGAATTCCTGCTTGATTAAAAATCGAAAGGCGAGGAAAGCTATGGCTGTACCAATCAAGGTTGCTCCGAAAAATCGAGGAGTGTAGATAAACCAGCTAAGCTTCGCAGCAGATCCTGTAAAGAGAACCATAACAGGATAGGAAACAATGGAACCGATTATCCCTGTTCCCAAGATTTCTCCTAGGGCAGAAAAGTAAAATTTTCTACCATACTTATAAAAGAGACCTGCAAGGAGGGCTCCGAAAGTAGCTCCTGTGAGAGCTAAAGGCGGAATCCCTTGAGTCGTCATACGGATAAAGGCTGTGACTGTAGCCATAGCTAAAGCATAAACAGGTCCCATCAAGATCCCTGCTAGGATATTGACTACACTGGACATCGGTGCCATCCCTTCAATTCGAAAGATGGGTGTAAGAACTACGTCAAGAGCAATCATCATGGATAAAATGGTCAATTTGTGAACTTGTAATTGGTGGTTTCTCATTTTCTATTTCTTCTCTTTTTCTAAGGACTGTAAATCACTCGTCCAGGTTTGATGTTGGTAAGCCATCTCCCAAAACTTAGCTTCCATGTGGACACTTCGATGGAAGGCCTCTAGCATTTTTTGTTTGTCTGTCTCGTTGCTTTCGCGATAGAGCTGATTGACCAGGGCTTCTTCCTCTTTAATCTGCTGTTCTAACTCATCGGTGATATAGGTTTCAATCCACTGTTGATAAAGAGGATTCGGAGATGGTTTGCGATTAAGTTCCTTGCCCAAATCATGGTATAACCAAGGACATGGGAGCAAACTAGCAAAAGCAATGCCCAAGTTTGGCTCTGCAAACTGGCGATAAATATGAGAAATGTAATGATAACAGGTTGGAGCGATTGGATGTTGCTCCATTTCCTGGTCGCTTATTCCTAATTCGTTGAAAAATTGTTGGCGGATAAATAATTCACCCTCCACTAGACTCTGAGCATTTTGTTTCAAGAGTCTTTTCATCTCCTCGTTGGAAGTCTTATCAGCCAAGAGGTGATAGGCTTCTGAGAAGGCCTTCAGGTAGTAGGCATCCTGAATCAGGTAATAGCGAAAGATGGAAGGTTCTAACGTTCCCTCTTGTAACTGTAATACAAATGGGTGATGAAAGGAAGCCTGCCAAGCTTCCTTGGATAATTCCATCGCAATATCTGTAAATTCCATAATAACTCCTTTATAGAAATAGGCTGGTTTGAAGCAATAAAAAGAAAAGTAGGTAGATCAATGTTGTCCTTTGAGGAATATAAAAGGTTCGATAGTTATTCTCCACCTGTGCATGTTCGTCATATCCGCGCGCCGACAAAGCTCTCAGGTAAAGATGGCGCCACCTAAAGACCGTCATCAGAACCTTGCTGTAAATCAAGGGAGACCAAAAATGCAGTTCTTGACCACGTAATAAGCAAGCTTCCTTGAGGGACTTGATTTCTTGCTGAATAAGGGGAAAAGAATTGAATACCACTATCAAGGCATAGGCCCAAGACCGTGATAACCCCTTTTGAGCCAAGTACAAGAGAAGCTCTTTTAGGGAAATACTGGAAACAAAGACAAGGCCGATACAAACGGTCACAAAGGCCCTCGTTTCAAGTATCACTGCCTGCGAAGCATCCCCATGTAACTGAACTGCCCAGTAGTTAGCAAAGGATGGTAAAATGGCGAGTACGAGCATCCAAGCCAACATCTTAAATCGACGGTAGTAGAGCATAAAGAGAATGCAAAATGCGACTACCGAAAGATTAAGAGCAATCGAAGGAAGGAAAGATGTTTCCAAGGATAAAATCAGCAAGAAAAGACTGATAATCGGTATCTGAGTTGCTACTTTGATCATACTACCTCACCTCCCCTTGAGTATTCCTACTCAGAAAACTGAGAGGTTTGCTGATTGTCACGTCTTTAATATGACGGAGACCCTCACTAGTCATCTCAATCCAATAATCAACCACAGAAATCAAGGAATCTAAACGATGGCTAATGATCAAAAAACTTCTTCCTTGATCTCTGTCCTCCAGAATCCACTTGCAAAAATAATGACAAGCTCTATCATCCAAACCAGCAAATGGTTCATCTAGCAAAATCACAGACGCCTTGCTGGTCAAGATGGTCAATAGCTGAAGAATCTTTTGCTGGCCACCACTTAATTGATAAGGACTCTTATCGAGTGCCTGCTCCAGATTAAAATATCGTAAAGCTTGGAGAATCCGCTGATTTCTTTCAGAGTCTGAGCTATCTAATTGCAGTTCCTCTCGCAGACTGACCTTGATAAACTGCTTCTCAGCCTCCTGAACAACACCTGTCAAGTCACGATACAAACTCTTTTTCTTTTTGAGAACCGATCCCTTCCAAGTAATGCGCCCCTTATACTTTTGAAATTGAAGAATGGAGCGAAAGAGAGTTGATTTCCCAACACCATTATCACCCAAGATACAGGAAATTCCTTGGTAAAACGTAAAATCAGCAATCGAAAAGAGGGGGCGATGATCCAGCTCACAAGTCACACGGTCCATATGGAATAGTTCTGGGTTAGAAGCAACTTCCTTTGAAGCAACCTGTGTCATCTCAGAGGTAGGGATTTGAAACACTTCCCTCAGTTGTCCGTCTCTTAGCTCCACCATATGGTCGATGTAGGCTCCATAGTCCGTTAAATCATGGTCGCACAAAATAACTGTCTTCCCATTAGAGGCCAAGTCTTTTAGAATCTCTAAGATCTCTATCCTACTTTTTCGGTCAATGGAAGCAAAGGGTTCATCCAAGAGATAAACCCTAGGATTCATGGCAAAGAGAACAGCCAAAGCAGCCTTTTGTTTTTCCCCACCTGATAAGTGATGGATGGGACGGTGTAAGATTGTCTCGCAACGACATTGCTGGACCACCTCTGCGATTTTAGCATCAATCTCTTGCACAGGATGCCCGATATTCTCCAAGGTAAAAATCAGCTCCTCAAACAAGTTCTCCATGGTAAATTGGTGATTGGGATTTTGAAAGAGAATGCCAACCGTCTGGACACGTTCGACGATAGAAAGCTGACTGACTTGGCTTCCATCTATCAGGACTTGACCACTGTAGGGCAAGGAACTGACTTGAGCAATGATTTGAAAGAGACTGGATTTTCCTGAACCACTGCTCCCAACTAACAAGGTAAAAGCTTGCGCATGAAAAGTAAAATCAATCGGCTCCGAAAAGATTGGGGACTGAATCCCCCGTAGTTCCAGCCCCATCTATGCCTTTCCTCCAGCTGCAAACTGATGATAGAGTTTGACAATGGCACGAACCAAGATGGTACAGAAGAAAAAGACAGAAATAAAACGAACCACAAGCAAGGAAAGGACAAAAGGAAGAGAAAAGGCATAGTAACCTAATTTAATGTATTCATAGACAAAGCTAAAAAGCGTAATCCCAATACTATTAGCAGTTAGAGAGAGCCAACATTCATAGCGATTCTTGGTTACGAGAAAACCAAATTCACTTCCCAAACCTTGAACCAAGCCAGACAAAAGAGCGCCTAGACCGAATTGGCTACCATAAAGGACTTCAGCAAGCGCAGCGAGCACTTCTCCAATCGTTGCACTTCCGACTCTTGGAACAAAGATGGCCGCAATGGGCGCAGCCATACACCAGAGACCAAAGAGGATTTCATTGGCAAAGGCCTGCAAACCAAGAGGGACCAAGATCAGGGTGAGGATATCAAACAGATAGCCCGAACCCACAAAAACGCCACCAAAAAAGATAGACAAGAAAGCAAGCAAGATAACATCTTTTAACTGCCATTTTTTCAACATAAAAAACTCCTTTTTTAAAGAAAATTGGGGCATTCAAAGAGAGCTACCAAAAGGCTTGCCGTCAAGCCTATCCTCTTTTGATAAACAAAAAAACTCCAATTACAAACGAGAATTAGAGTTTACCTTACAAGATTAGACAGTTCTTTTCGACATACGAAAAAAACTTTTCACATTTCCCTTCGCCAGTCTTAACTGTATCAGGTTCAATGGGTATCATCTCAGCCTAAAGCACCCCAAATGTCTTTATTATTTAATTACTGGACCAGTATAACAGAATTTAAAAGCCCTAGCAAGATATTTGATTGGAAAATATATTTATATAGTTTCTAATAACGATTTAATCTTTTTATACACGAAGAAAAACCTCCACATAAGGTGGAGGCCGTCTTCTTTATCAATACAATTTTAATTCACGAGGGTCGACTGGGGAGGTTGGGTTGTATGGGTTGTATGGGTTGTGACGGAGTTTGAAGTGTTTGACATCCTCAATAGTCTGAGTTCCAGATAATTGCATGACTGTCTTCAATTCTGCATTCAAGTGCTCAAAGACTTGACGCACACCAACACTACCACCAAGAGCCAAACCATAGATCACAGGGCGGCCAATAGCTACCAAGTCTGCTCCTGAAGCCAAAGCTTTAAAGACGTGCTGACCACGACGAACACCAGAGTCAAAGACAATTGGCACACGTTTATCAACTGCTTCTGCTACTTCTTGAAGTGAGTCAAAGGCCGCTGGCCCACCGTCGATTTGGCGGCCACCGTGGTTGGTTACCCAGATACCAGAAGCACCTGCAGCAAGCGAACGTTCGACATCTTCACGGCATTGAGGACCTTTGACATAGACAGGAAGTCCTGAGTATTCGGCGATAAATTCTACATCTCGTGGCGACAAGCGTTGCTTAGCTGATTTGTAGACAAAGTCCATGGACTTACCAGCACCTTCTGGTAAATATTCTTCAACGATAGGCATGCCAACTGGGAAGACAAAACCATTACGCTTGTCTACCTCACGATTGCCCCCTACAGTTGCATCTGCCGTCAAGACAATCGCTTTGTAGCCTTCAGCCTTCACACGGTCCATGATGTGGCGGTTAATGCCGTCATCCTTACTAAAGTAAAATTGGAACCAATGAGGTGTCCCTTGAAGAGCTTCCGTAATTTCTGGAAGGTCGACAGTAGAGTAAGAGCTGGTTGTATAAAGAGAACCAAATTCATGCACACCACGCGCAGTAGCTACTTCCCCCTGCTCATTTGCCAATTTATGAGCCGCAACAGGCGCCATAATAATTGGTGAAGATAATTTTTCACCTGCAAATTCAATCTCTGTACTTGGATTTTCAACATCACAAAGCGTATGAGGAACAATAAGTTTGTGGTTAAAGGCACGGATGTTCTCGCGTAAAGTGAAAGTATCCTCTGCTCCACTAGCAATATAACCAAAGGCAGCTTTAGGAATGACTTGTTGCGCCATTGGCTCCAAATCATAAGTGTTAATAAAATCTACAGGTCCTTCTGCATTGCTTGTTTTATATGACATAAAGTGTCCTCCTTATTAAGTAAGCGTTTACTTTATCTTACATAAACTATCTTACCTCTTTTTCAGAATCCTTTCAAAAAATTTGTCTGGAAATTTCAAATCACAGACATGATAAATATTTTCTATCATTGTGATAAAAAATTCATATTATCCAAACATGCCCTTTAGTGCTACAATAACTGTATCATTTTCCTAGATGGGAGGTTCTATTTTGGATTGGTCCATTGTTGAACAATATTCACCGCTCTATCAAAAGGCATTCTTTCTGACCCTACATATCGCAGTTTGGGGAATTTTGGGTTCTTTTCTTGTTGGTCTAATCGTTAGTGTTATTCGGCATTATCGCGTTCCTATTTTGGCGCAAGTAGCAACAGCCTATATCGAATTGTCACGAAACACGCCTCTTTTGATCCAACTCTTCTTTCTCTACTTCGGTCTTCCCCGAATAGGGATTGTTCTTTCTTCAGAAGTCTGTGCAACAGTTGGGCTCATCTTTTTAGGTGGCTCCTATATGGCGGAATCCTTCAGAAGCGGGCTGGAAGCAGTTAGTCAAACCCAGCACGAGATTGGTCTAGCCATTGGTCTAACGCCTGTACAGGTTTTTCGCTATGTGGTTCTTCCGCAAGCGACTGCGGTAGCCCTACCGTCCTTCAGTGCTAATGTGATTTTCTTGATTAAGGAAACCTCAGTTTTCTCTGCAGTTGCTCTAGCCGATCTCATGTATGTTGCTAAGGACTTGATCGGGCTTTACTATGAGACAGACATTGCACTGGCTATGTTGGTAGTGGCTTATCTGATTATGCTTCTACCTATATCATTGCTCTTTAGTTGGATAGAAAGGAGGCTCCGCCATGCAGGATTCGGGAATACAAGTACTCTTTCAGGGAAATAATCTCCTGCGGATCTTACAGGGATTGGGAGTCACGATTGGGATTTCCATCCTCTCTGTCCTCTTATCCATGATTTTCGGTACGGTTATGGGAATCATCATGACCTCTCATTCTAGAGTCGTTCGCTTCTTGACACGTTTTTATCTAGAATTCATCCGTATCATGCCCCAACTGGTGCTACTCTTCATTATTTATTTCGGCTTGGCTCGAAACTTTAATATCAACATCTCAGGCGAGACTTCTGCTATTATCGTTTTTACTCTCTGGGGAACAGCTGAAATGGGAGACTTGGTTCGTGGAGCTATCACTTCCCTCCCTAAACATCAGTTTGAAAGCGGCCAGGCGCTGGGGTTGACGACCTTCCAACTTTACCACCACATCATCATCCCTCAGGTCTTGAGAAGACTGCTTCCGCAGGCCATCAATCTCGTCACTCGGATGATCAAAACCACCTCTTTGGTTGTTTTGATTGGGGTTGTTGAAGTCACAAAAGTGGGACAGCAAATCATTGATAGCAATCGCTTGACCATCCCAACTGCTTCCTTTTGGATTTATGGGACCATCCTGGTCTTGTATTTCGCAGTTTGCTTCCCCATTTCCAAACTATCTACTCACTTAGAAAAACACTGGAGGAACTAAATGTCTGATACTATATTAGAAATCAAGGATCTAAAAAAATCCTTCGGAGATAATCCCATCCTCCAAGGACTTTCCATGGATATCAAAAAGGGGGAAGTTGTCGTCATTCTAGGACCATCTGGTTGCGGGAAAAGTACCCTACTTCGCTGTCTCAATGGCTTAGAAACCATTCAAGGTGGAGACATTCTTCTTGATGGCCAGTCCATTATTGGAAACCAGAAAAACTTTCACCTGGTTCGTCAAAAGATTGGCATGGTCTTTCAAAGTTATGAACTCTTTCCCCATCTGGACGTTCTGCAGAACCTTATCTTAGGTCCTATCAAGGCACAAGGACGGGACAAGAAAGAAGTAACGGAAGAAGCATTGCAACTACTGGAACGTGTGGGTTTGCTTGATAAAAAAAACAGTTTCGCTAGACAATTATCTGGTGGACAGAAACAACGAGTGGCGATTGTCCGTGCCCTTCTCATGCATCCAGAAATTATCCTCTTTGACGAAGTGACGGCTTCGCTGGATCCAGAAATGGTGCGTGAAGTTCTGGAACTCATCAATGATTTGGCTCAAGAAGGGCGTACCATGATCTTGGTGACCCACGAAATGCAGTTTGCCCAAGCCATCGCAGATCGGATTATCTTTCTAGACCAAGGGAAGATTGCCGAAGAAGGAACCGCTCAGTCCTTCTTTACCAATCCACAAACCAAACGAGCACAGGAATTTTTAAACGTATTTGACTTTAGCCAGTTCGGCTCATATCTATAAAGGAGATTTTTATGAAAATCATCAAACCAATTCTAACTGTTTTTGCTCTAGCATTTGCGCTTATCTTTGTCACAGCTTGTAGCTCAGGTGGAAGCTCTGATACTTCATCAGGAAAAGCAACTGCCAAAGCCCGCACTATTGACGAAATCAAAAAAAGCGGTGAGCTTCGAATCGCCGTATTTGGAGACAAAAAACCATTTGGTTATGTTGACAACGACGGTTCTTACCAAGGCTACGATATCGAATTGGGTAACCAATTAGCTCAAGACTTAGGTGTTAAAGTCAAATACGTTTCCGTTGATGCTGCCAACCGTGCGGAATACTTGATTTCAAACAAGGTGGATATTACTCTTGCTAACTTTACAGTAACTGATGAACGTAAGAAACAAGTTGATTTTGCCCTTCCTTACATGAAAGTATCACTCGGTGTTGTGTCACCAAAAGATAAAGTCATCAAAGACGTCAAAGAATTAGAAGGCAAAACCTTGATTGTTACAAAGGGAACGACTGCTGAAACTTATTTTGAGAAAAATCACCCAGAAGTAAAACTCCAAAAATATGACCAATATAGCGATGCCTACCAAGCCCTTCTTGACGGACGCGGAGATGCCTTCTCTACTGACAATACGGAAGTTCTAGCTTGGGCTCTCGAAAATAAAGGATTTGAAGTAGGAATTACTTCCCTCGGTGACCTAGATACCATTGCACCAGCAGTTCAAAAAGGGAACCAAGAATTGCTTGACTTCATCAATAAAGACATTGAAAAATTGGGCAAGGAAAACTTCTTCCACAAGGCCTATGAAAAAACACTTCACCCAACCTATGGTGACGCTGCTAAAGCAGATGATCTAGTTGTTGAAGGTGGAAAAGTTGACTAATACTTTCCGAAAATAAAAAGAAATCAGGTAATCCTAGAAATTACCTGATTTTTTCTATATCTTAAACATTCTGCCAATTTTCTTGGTCTTCTTTGAAGCGTTTTAAGAGATCCAATCCCTCTGGTGTGATGTAGCCTTCTTCCTGAGCTAGGTGGATGAGCTCGCTGTAGTTTGAGAGAGTCACCAGTTTCACGCCTGCGTTTGCAAAGTTCTTATCTGCTTTTGCTAGTTGATAGCTAAAAATGGCTACTACACCGAGAACATCTGCTCCTTCACGCTTGGCAGCCGCCACCGCTTCGAGAACTGAGCCACCAGTTGAAATCAGGTCTTCTACAATTACCATTTTTTGCCCCTGGGCTACACGGCCTTCGATTTGGTTTCCGGCTCCATGGTCTTTTGGCTTGCTACGGATATAGGCAAATGGTAGATTCATCTTGTCCGCGATGATAGCTCCGTGTGGAATCCCTGCTGTCGCTGTACCAGCAATGACTTCTACCTCTGGAAAGGCTGCTTTGATAGCATCCACAAAACCATTTTCAATCAAAGTTCTAGTTTCCGGGTAAGCTAGAGTCACACGATTATCCGTATAGATAGGTGACTTGATCCCAGATGCCCAAGTGAAAGGCTCTTCTGGTTTGAGATAAACCGCTTGAATTTTCAATAGATGGCTAGCAATGTCTCTAGCAAGTGTCATGGTATACTCCTTCTTATCCTTAAATCTATAATCAAATACGCTTTAGACCCAATCGCGTGTCCATTCTTCCTTGATAGCATGGTAAGCTGCTACAGGGTCTGCTGCCTGTGTGATTGGACGGCCTACTACAATGTAGTCACTACCGATTTGATAGGCTTGACCAGGGGTCACTACTCGTTTTTGATCCCCTGCTTCAGCACCTGCTGGTCGAATACCTGGTGTCAAGCAGATAAAATCTTCGTTTGTAGCTTCCTTGATGAGCTGTGCCTCTTGGGCTGAGCAAACCACTCCATCCAATCCAGCTTCAGCTGTTTTCTTAGCATAGTGAATCACTGATTCTTGCAGACTAGTTTGGATATTTTGACAGTCTTGCATCTGTTCTTCAGATGTTGAGGTCAATTGGGTCACCGCGATAAGAATCCCTTGATCACCAAGACCTTCACGCGCGGCCTGCATCATCTCAAGTCCACCTGCAGCCTGAACATTGGTCATATCGACACCCAGACTTGACAAGATTTTCATGGTTGACTTGACCGTATTTGGAATATCATGCAACTTGAGATCCAAAAAAACACTATGTCCCAATGATTTTAAATAACGCACAACCTCGGGACCTACTGCATAGTAGATTTCCATTCCTACCTTGACATAGAGTTTTTCCTCTGCTGGAAAAAGAGCTAAAAATTCTTTGGCTTCCTCGAAACTTGGAAAATCCAGAGCAATGACTGGGCGACTCTCACGCATTCTTTTCTCCTATTCTTTGCTGACAGTCCATTGCTCAAAAAAAGGAACCTGCTAGCAGCTAGGTTCCACGAAAAACGGGTAGTCTCCACCCTTTCACTGTCTAACCTTAGCTGCCTCTCTGGACTGCTTTAAAAGTTTTCTACTATTCTATTATTTATAACGACACTTGTCAAGTAAAAACTGAAGATTCTTATTCTTGTTTCTTTTCTTCAGCTTTTTTTTCTTCCTGTTTTTTCTTCTCTGCTTCTTTAGCTTCTTGTTTAGCCTTTTCCTCAGCTTCTTCTAAACGTTTATCAGCCAGGCTAGTGCTATAGATTCCTGCCTCCATATCGATGAAGCTCGGTTCTGACAATTGTGGCTTAATTTTGCTGTAATAAGGCAATTTCTTACTCAATTCTGACAAGGGAACCAAGATTTCATCTGTATCCTGCATAGTAATTTTTAAAAGATCAGCAGTTGCCTTACTTGGCGCTAATTCGATTTTCTGGATTTGACTCTTGATATCCTCACTGATGGTAGACAATCCTGTTATCAGCTCTTTCACCTGCTGCTCATCGTTAAAGGTGACTGTTAGGTAGGTCTCAGGCAGATTCAAAAGGTTGACAGGGCTTGAGTCAATTGTTCCACTAGATAGGATTGGATAGTGGTCTTCACCTGTCACATAGTAGCCAACAATCTCAAATTCTTTGACTTCAATCGTAAAGTTTGTCGGAAATTTGTAGTCAATCTTTGCTGACTCTATCCAGTGATTAGACTTGATCTGCTCAGCGTATGTTTCCTTATCCAACAATAGGGCTAAGGTATAGTCGCTGTCCTGAATCCCAGAAACTTGTTTAATGTCATCCGCTTGGGTCTGGACATTTCCCTTAACCTCGATATGCTTGATAGTCGAAAGAGGGGTCAAGAGATAGATAGAAAGGAGGAGAACCAGAACACTCGGTACCAAGATACTCACAGCTCGCCAAATATGAATAGGAGCAATTTTAGGCTTGGCAGGTTTTTCTGATTTTTCTTTTTTCTTCTTTTCTTTTTCTTCTTTGACTTTAGGATCATCCTTTTGAGTTTTCTCAGCTTTCTCGGAGGGTTCCTCGCTTGTACTTGAGGCTTCCTCATCTGACTCACTCGAGGATTTCTTGGCCTCCTCTAACATCTTAGAGTTTTCCTCCATTCGAGCTTGTTTTTCCTTTTCTTTCTCCTCAGCTAGGGCAGCTTCTTCCTCAGCCTTCTTTTTCAAGTATTCCTGGTTTCGTTTCTGCCATTCAGACAATTCTTGCTTCTGGTTTGATTCTTTTTTCTTATCCTTTGACATTGATATTCCTTATGCTAGGTCTTTTCTTAATAGATCGTAAAAATCTGCAAGAGATTTCAATTCAGTCGAAGCTTTCATGCTAGCTTGGTATTGGTCCTTGTGACTAAGCAGGTGGCTGAGTTTCTCCTCCAAGCTTTCCAAGGTCAAGTCACTTTCTTGAAGTTCTTCTGCATAGCCTTTCTTAACAAAGTAGGCAGCATTTTCAATCTGGTCTCCTCGACTTGCTTCACGACCCAATGGTACGATGAGATGGAGTTTCGCCATAGCCAAGAGCTCGAAAATCGTATTGGCACCGCCACGGGTCACCACCACATCTGCCATCTCCATCAAAGGTTGATAGAGATCCGTCACATAATCAACACGAAAGAGATTTTGACTCAACTCGTTCAGGCTTGAATCTCCAGTGAGATTGATAATATTGTAGCGTTCGGTCAGTTCTTGCTTATGATCTGTCACCAATTGGTTAAAGACACGAGCTCCTGCAGAACCACCGACAAACAATACTGTTGGCAATTTGGGATTAAAGTGGGTTTGGATATCCACCAATTCATCTGGTTCAAGAGTTTTTTGGTCCGAAACCTTGGTCACTGCTCCCACATGCTCGACTTTTACGAGACCAGCAGCCTGCTCAAAAGTTGAATACATCTTAGTCGCAAATTTATAGGCAATTTTATTGGCTAAGCCCATAGATAGGTCCGATTCGTGAATAAAGACAGGCACTCCTAACACACGCGCAGCGATAACCGGCGGTACAGAGACAAATCCCCCCTTTGAAAAAAGAGCCTGTGGACGCAGTCGTAACATGATAAAGAGGGATTGGACAATTCCCCAACCAACTTTAAACACGTCCAGCATGTTTTGCCAAGAGAAATAGCGACGCAACTTCCCAGTCGAAATGGAATGGAAGGTCACATTTAAGCCTGATTTGAGGATTTCTTGGTGTTCGATTCCATGCTTATCCCCGATATAGTGGACTTCCCAGCCGTCTTCGATGAACTTGGGCATTAACAAAAGGTTAAGGGTGACGTGTCCAACTGTTCCCCCACCTGTAAAAACTATTTTTTTCATATTATCCCTTTAACTCCGCTACTGTGTCGATAAAGAGGTCACCACGTACTTCAAAGTTAGCATACATATCCCAGCTAGCATTGGCAGGGCTGAGAAGAACAACATCTCCTTGAGTCGCGAGCTCATAAGCCTTGCGAGTCGCATCAGCAATATCTGTCGCATCTACATAAGCCACACCGACCTTATCTGCTGCCCGTTTGACACGTTCTGCAGACTGACCGAGGATGACCATCTTCTTGAGCCCTGTAATATCTGGAACCAATTCGTCAAACTCATTGCCGCGGTCCAAACCACCTGCAATCAAGATAACCTTACTATTATCAAATCCTGACAAGGCTTTTTGAGTAGCCAAGATATTGGTTGATTTGCTATCATTATAGAATTTGACACCCTTAATCTCATCTACAAATTGGAGACGGTGTTTCACACCACCAAAAGCTGACAAGACTTCTTTGATGGTTTGGTTGTCTACACCACGGAGCTTGGCTACCGCAATAGTCGCAAGGGCATTTTCTACATTGTGGCTACCTGGAACACCGATTTCACTCGCTGGCATGACCACTTCCCCACGGAAGTAGAGTTGACCATCTTCCAGATAAGCTCCATCAACCTTTTCAAGTGTTGAAAATGGAACAACAGTGGCTTGTGTTCTAGTAGCCAATTCTTTTGCCAAATCTTGGTTAAAGTTCAAGACAAGGAAATCAGCTGCTGTCATCTTGTTCTGGATATTCCACTTAGCTGCCACATATTCCTCAAAAGAACCATGGTAGT
Source organism: Streptococcus mitis (assembly GCF_003942695.1). Taxonomy (GTDB): domain Bacteria; phylum Bacillota; class Bacilli; order Lactobacillales; family Streptococcaceae; genus Streptococcus; species Streptococcus mitis_BD. The sequence continues at coordinate 29,672 of NZ_RJNU01000007.1, read as the reverse complement.
CGATATGAGTGGGCATGAGGTTGGTAATAACCGCAATCTCAGGATGGAATTCTTGAACACCCATCAGTTGGAAAGAAGAAAGTTCCATGACAAGCGTGTCCTTGGTTGTTGCAGTTTGAGCCACTTGACTTGCAGGATAGCCGATATTCCCTGATAAGAGACCATGTTGACCAGCAGCAGTCAAAACCTCCCCTATCATCGTCGTTGTGGTTGTTTTCCCATTTGAACCAGTGATACCGATAATTGGCGCTTCTGAGATCAAGTAAGCCAACTCCACCTCAGTCAAGACTGGAATACCCTTTGCCAAAGCCTTTTCAATCATGGGATTGCTATAAGGAATCCCTGGATTTTTCACCATCAGAGCGAAATCTTCATCCAATAATTCCAAAGGATGCCCACCAGTGACAACCTTGATTCCCTCTTCTAGCAAGCTTTGAGCAGCAGGATTTTCTTCAAAAGGCTTGCCGTCATTTACTGTCACAATAGCTCCCAGCTTGTCCAACAAACGGGCCGCAGACTCACCAGACTTAGCCAAACCTAAAACAAGGACTTTCTTATTTTTAAATTGATCGATTACTTTCATGTCTCAAACTCCATTTCTACTCCTACTATTTTACCATTTTTACGGAAATAAAAAAGCCACAAAGTGTATTTGTGACTCTTTCTTCTAACTTAATGTTCTCTTATCATCAACGAGATAAATCGGTAACTCGAATGACTTGATCCACTTGCTCCCAGATAAGAGGATTGTGGGTCGCAATAATAATGGTCCGATTCGGATTTTTTAAAGATTCCAGGATAGAAAGTAATTCCTCAGAGTTTTTGGGGTCTAGCGAAGCAGTTGGTTCATCTGCGAGAATCAAAACTAACCTGCACTCCAAAAGTTCGACAAAAAATATTTAACCCTTAGAGTGCAGGTCAACTCTCAGTACTTTATATCCTTACCTGTCTTTCTTCTGACCTTTGTCCTGTGACAAACATGGTAAAGGTTGCTTTGCAGACATTTCTGCCCTCTTGATTGGTGATATCGACATCTACCACACAGGTTGTGCGTCCATGATGGACACATTCTCCTTTAATGGTCAGTACATCATCTAGTTTTCCTGCTTTGAGGTAGTTGATAGAGGACTGGAGCGTCACTCCATCAAGTCCTAGCGAAATGACCACCAAACCACTAATCTGGTCACAAAGAGTAAAGAGATAGCCACCATGGGCATTGCCATAGTAGTTGAGCGACGAGTCCACTACTTTCGTCGTCACCACAACATGACCATCTCTCATTTTGTCTATTTCGTAATTTTCAAAGGCAGATATAGCGTCAAAATGAAAATCTTTCATCGTTTCCTCCTGATATTTCAAACGACACTATGATACTACTTTTTATAGGACTGTGCAAGGAGAAAGCTCCTAGTCTGGTAAAATTCCAACCTGTTCTACAAAGCGCATAAAGGCTGCCTGTCCTTGCTCCGTCTGCTTGTAAACCCCTGCGTCCTCCAAAACACGCGCAAAGACAGCACCCACAGAGTCCTTAACGATTTCAAGGGCTTTTTCTTTATCCGTCAGATCTGGATGTTGGACTTTGAGCTGCTCTGCCCATTCCTGATGATAAGTCGCAACTGTGTCCACTTCTCCCACGAGGTAGCTAGCGACTTGCTCCACTTCTGATTTCAGGCGTGGTGGCAAAATAGCCAAGCCCATGACCTCAATCAAGCCAATATTTTCCTTCTTGATATGTTGGACATCCTTATGGGGATGGTAGAGGCCGTCAGGATGCTCTGCAGAAGTCTGATTATCTCGCAAGACCAAGTCCAATTCAAACTGACCGTCGCGTTTACGAGCAATCGGTGTAATGGTGTGATGTGGTGTCCCGTCTGTTTCTGCCAAAATCTGCACTGCAGGATCTGAATACTGGCGCCATTCCTGTAAAATCTTGTCAGCCAAGTTGATCAAATCTTCTTTGAAATCCGAAGTCAAACGTAGCACTGACATAGGCCACTTGACAATCCCTGCCTTGACCTGTTCAAAACCAGTAAATCGGAAGGTCTTTTGCAAAGGAGCTAATTCCATAGGAAACACGTGACGGCCTCCCTGATAGTGGTCATGAGTTAGAATAGACCCCCCCACTATCGGCAGATCGGCATTAGATCCAGCAAAATAGCCTGGAAACTGCTCTACGATCGCTAGCAGACGCTCAAAACTCTGACGACTAATGGCCATGGGACGATGCTGGCCATCTAAGAAAATACAGTGCTCATTAAAGTAAGCATAGGGCGAATACTGGAAACCCCACTCCTGACCGGCCATTTCAAAACGGATAATTCGGTGGTTACTACGAGCTGGATGGTTAACCCGACCATGGTAGCCTTCATTCTCTAGACAGAGTTGACACTGTGGGTAATTGCTAGCTTGAACCAACTTAGCCGCCGCAATCTCCTTTGGATCCTTTTCAGGCTTAGAGAGGTTAATGGTAATCTCAAGTTCTCCATAGTCAGATGGAACGCGATAAGCGATATTCTTAGAAATAGCCTTGAGCTTGATGTAGTCATTTTTCTGGCTGAGCTGGTAAAAATCCCCTATCGCCTGCTCAGGAGAGTGAGCATAGGTTGTCCAAAAGTCACGATTAACCTGACTTGGACAAGGGGTTACCAAGTCCATCAGTTCAGCACCGAGGATTTCACGCGCAGTCTGACTGTCCTCAATCGTCTCTAATCGAACCGCCTCCTCGACAAGCTGGTCCTTGAGGTCAATCAACTCATCTAGATCAGTCTCAACTTCCAAAACACCTTCGCCCACTCGAGCCAAAACACGATTGGTCAGGTAGATTCGATCCATTTCCTCAAATGAACTTTCACCAATGACTTCCGTGATAAATGCATCTAGAACTCCCTGACTCATTGATTCTCCTTCTTACTTTCTAAATAGTCTCTGACAGCATCTAAATCCTGAAAAACTTGTTCTGTTTTATTTAAGAAAGACTGTGCTGGCATTTTCAAGTCTGGAATACAAATAACTGGTATCCCAGCTCTATACGCTGCTTCAATCCCTGCTTCACTATCCTCTAATACTAAGCAATTCTCTGGTAAAACATTCAAATCACTGCAGGCCTTTAAAAATATATCAGGGTAAGGTTTGCTTCGCTTTACATCTTTTGCAAAAACTAGATGGTCAAATAGGGACAGTATACCATTACTATCCAAAATCATTCTAGCTCTAGATTCAACACTTGAAGTTGCTAAAGCGATTGGAATACCTTCTCTTTGCAAAAAAGCAAGCAAATTTTTAGCACCTTTTTTTAAATTTACACCTTTGGCTAATATTCGAGCTTCCAGTTCATAAACTTTTTCCAAGGTTTGGTCAAAGTTCCAAGGTAAATCATAGGTATCCAAAAATCGTTGAACATTCTCCTCTTCCCTATGTCCACTGTATTCTCTAGAATAGGTTTCTTCTGTGAAAGGAATTCCAAAATCTTCAAGCAATTCTTGATAAACTTTTAGAGAAATGATCTCAGTATCAGCTAATAAGCCATCTAAATCAAATATTACAGCTTCCATTTACTTCTCTCCTAGTCTAAAACTCGAGTCCCCGATGCAACTTCAGCGATATAGAAGCTTGGAGCATATCCAACGACTTCCTCGTAGCGTTTGCCTACAGCTTCCTTAAAGGCCTCAACATCATCTTTTTGCACCAAGGCAATGGCACAGCCACCAAAACCTGCTCCTGTCATACGAGCACCCAGAACACCTTCCTGATTCCAAGCAGTGTGAACAAGGGTATCCAATTCCAAGCCAGTTACTTCATAATCATGCTCAAGAGAAACGTGAGAAGCATTCATCAAGCGACCAAATGTTTCCAAATCACCTGCCTGAAGAGCTGCTTGAGCTTTAAGAGTACGTTGATTTTCAAGCACAGCATGGCGAGCACGTTTTAAACGATTTTCGTCTTTAATCAGATAGCTGTATTGGTCAAAGGCCCACTCATCCAATTCACCCAAGGTCTGAATATCCAAGGCAACTTGCAATTCTTCTACTGCTTTTTCACACTCAGCACGGCGTTCATTATACTTAGAATCTGCTAGTTCACGACGTTTGTTGGTGTTCATGATAACAACAACATTGTCCTTCAAATCAAGTGGCACCAAGTCATACTCCAAGTTGTTGGTATCTAGGTAAATGGCACGTTGGTCAGCTCCCATACCGATAGCAAACTGGTCCATGATACCAGAATTCACTCCGATAAAGTTATTTTCTGTTTGTTTTCCGATTTTTACCAAATCCAGACGGTCTAGTTTTAAATCAAAGAGATGCTCTGCCACAACACCAGTCAAAAGTTCCAAAGATGCCGATGATGACAAGCCAGCTCCATTTGGGATATTCCCATAAACATAAAAATCAAACCCTTTGTCAATCACGTGCCCAGCTTCTTGCAAGAAATGAAGAACTCCTTTTGGATAGTTGGTCCAGCTGTGCTCTTTTTCAAATTTGAGGTCAGCAAGAGGCACTTCGATGATACCCTTGTCCTCAAAGTTGGCTGAGTAGAAACACAAAACTTGGTCGTCACGCTTGCGAGCCGCTCCATAGGTTCCCAAGGAAATAGCCGCTGGAAAAACGTGCCCACCGTTGTAGTCTGTGTGTTCACCAATCAGATTGATACGACCTGGTGAAAAGAAAGTTTGGTCTGCTTCTTGACCAAAAACGGCAAGAAAGTCTTTGCGAAGGGCTTCAGCAGTAAGATGTTGTGTCATATGAATTCTCCTTTGACTGTCCGTTAAGTCATCTTAACGTGTAATCGTTTTCTTCTATTGTATCCAAGGCTTTTGCTAAGGTCAATCCTTTTTACTAAAGTTTTACTAAACAATCGGTAAAAAGAAGAAAAATATGATATACTAACCTAAAAGAAGGAGGATTTATGGCTACCTTAAAAGACATTGCACAGCTAGCCTCTGTCTCTATCGCGACCGTATCTCGTGTCCTCAATCGCGACCAGAGCCTATCTGTCACAGAAGAAACCCGACACCGCATTTTAACCGTCGCTGAAGAGCTGGGCTACACCAAGCACCTCAAGACAGGCGAATCCCACAAACCCAAGCAAAAGATTGCTATTATCCAATGGGTCAGCGAACAAGGGGAGTTGGACGACCTCTACTACTACCAGATTCGTCTCGGTATTGAAAAAAGAGCCCAAGAGTTGGACTATGATATCTTGCGCTATTTTAATGACCATCCTTTTACATTAAGCGAGGAAGTGATTGGCATTCTCTGCATCGGAAAATTTAGCCGAGCACAGATCTCTGCCTTTGAAGAATACCAAAAACCCTTAGTCTTTATAGACAGCGATACCCTCTCACTAGGTCACACCTGTATTATCACTGACTTTTACACTGCTGTAAAACAAGTTGTAGACCATTTCCTCAGCCAAGGGATGAACCGTATCGGAATTCTCACAGGACTTGAGGAAACAACCGACCAGGAAGAAATTATCCAGGATAAGCGACTAGAAAATTTCAAAGACATTACCCAAGCAAAAGTTATCTACCATGAAGAACTGGTCTTTCAGGGAAGCTTTACTGCCCAGTCTGGCTATGACTTGATGAAGAAGGCCATTCACAAGTTGGGAGACCAACTCCCACCAGCCTTTTTCGCCGCCAGCGATAGTTTAGCCATCGGTGCCCTCCGTGCCCTTCAAGAAGCTGGAATTAGCCTACCAGACCGCGTCAGCCTCATTTCTTTTAACGACACTAGCCTGACCAAGCAAGTCTACCCTCCCCTCTCTAGTATCACGGTCTATACTGAGGAAATGGGCCGAGCAGGTATGGATATTCTTAACAAGGAAGTTCTCCACGGTCGCAAAATCCCTAGCCTAACCATGCTGGGAACCAGACTGACTTTGAGAGAGAGTACGCTGCCATAACTCAACAAATATAGCAACGCAAAAAATCCTAATAGAGAGTCTCAAATCTCCATTAGGATTTTCTTTTTTATTCCATCACAATCATAGCCTTAATCGTCTTACGTTCATCCATATCTTTATAGGCTTGGTCAATCTCTTCTAATTTATAACTTGAAGTAAAGACACGGCCTGGGTTGATATCGCCATCAAGGACTGCCTTCAGTAAGAACTGTTTGTTGTAAGTCGTTACAGAGGCTGCTCCGCCTGCTACCGTAATATTTTGAGCAAAAGTTGAACCAAGAGCTCGATTGCTATAGTGAGGAACCCCAACAAAGCCCAAACGCCCACCATTGTGAAGGACACCAAGAGCCTGATCAACCGCTGCCTCAGTACCGACACACTCAAGAGCTGCATCTGCTCCTCCACCAAGAATTTCTCGCACCTTGGCAATTCCTTCTTCACCACGTTCAGCCACAACAGCTGTCGCCCCTGACTCCAAAGCCATTTGTTGACGGTCTTCGTGACGACTCATGAGAACAATTTGAGATGCCCCACGCATTTTAGCTGCGATAACAGCACATTGACCAACAGCCCCGTCACCGATAACGACAACCTTATCCCCTTTTTGAACATTAGCAACACGCGCAGCATGATAGCCGGTCGGCATGACATCAGCCAGTGTCAAGAGGGATTTGAGCATGCCTTCTGTATAATCAGAGGGCTGACCCGGAATTTTGACAAGAGCCCAGTTGGCATATTCGAAGCGAATGTACTCCGCTTGCACCCCATTAGACCAATTGGTGCCAATATGGCGGTCACAAGTCCCATCATAGCCAGCGCGACAGGCATCACACTCCCCACAGCCATGGGTGAAAGGTGCAATGACAAAATCGCCAGGTTTAACAGTCGTCACTGCATCACCAATTGCCTCAACGATACCAATCGCTTCGTGCCCGCTATTCTGATGGCCCGTTTCAATATCTGGATTGCGATAGCTCCACAGATCAGAGCCACAAACACAGGTCCGAACGATCCGAATAATGGCATCATCTGCCTCAATGATTTGCGGATGCTCCACTTCAATAAGACCAACCTGACCAGCTTTTGTGTAAACTGTTTTCTTCATAGAGCCACTCCTTTTCTATTGGTTTCTTACTTTCATTATACACTTTTTGTCAAGCTTTCGCTCGTATCAATCATTATTAACGGCGATAAGGCACTAGTTTAATCCAATATAGTCTTTTCTTCTTGAGATTTAAGTTTTATAAGGAGAGATTTTTCGATTACGTTTTTAATAGTTTCCAGCCAATAGAAAAAGTGAATAAAGAAATATTCCTTTATCCACCTTTTTGTGGTTTAGTTGTTATTCGCTACGAAGCGATTCGACTGGGTCTTTCTTAGCAGCGATGCGTGAAGGGATTAGACCGGCTAACATGGTAAGGACAATCGAAATACCGATAAGGATTAGAGCTACTTCTATTGGTAATTGTGCTACATTTCCCACATTTGTCATTTTCGCAACAATCGCATTGATTGGGAATGTCGCAAGAAAGGTAATCGTGATACCGAGCACCCCAGAGATCAATCCTTCAATGGCTGTTTCAGCAGTGAAGATACGACGAATATCTTTCTTCGAAGCCCCCATTGCACGTAGGATTCCGATTTCTTTTGTACGTTCGAGAACTGAAATGTACGTGATAATCGAAATCATTATAGAAGATACAATGAGTGAGATGGCCACAAAGCCAACGAGTACTGTTGTCACTACGCCAACCAATGTCGTAATTGAAGACATGATAGATTGGATATCATCTGAATAAGCGAGTACTTTATCGTCTTCTCCAGCTTCTTTTTTCGCTGTGTTATAGGCGTTTATGAACTCTTTTAAGTCTTGTTTTTGTTGGAACGAAGAGGTGTAGAGCTCAATGGCAGCTGGTTTGGATTTGTTGATGACGCCCATTTTTGCGAGGTTTTCCTCGTAAGTTGAAGCCGAATTGTCGTTATATTGTTGGACATACTGCGCCTGTTCTTCAGGCGTCATTTTAGCCAACTGAATTTTTTCTTCTTCGGTTAAATTCTCCGAACTGAATGGTTTAGGATCTTTCGCAAAGTCTTTACCCGTAAATACATTTAGATTTTGATTGGCTTCCTGTTCCTTAACGATATCACTATTTTGAATGTATTCGGAAGTGTAATCAATAAGGGCGCTTGTGTAGGCGATTCCTCCTGAAGGAGTATTCACGCCTGAACTTGTGCCGTCTTTTTGGCGAAGGACACCCACAATTTTAAGTTGGAGCCCATTCTCGATTTGAGTTTTCATATAAGAAGCATTATCAATCTTATTGAGCCATAAGTTATTTTCTTTCACAAAACGGTTTGTATTGACAACTGCTTTGAAAGTTTTTCCGATAAAATCACTATATTGATACGTTTGAGAAGAGAGTTCGTCGAGCTTCTTCGTATCGTTCAATTCACTGGGATCTTTGATACGCAAACTATAGAGCAACAAATCGCTAATTTGATTGTTTTCATCTACGATAAGGACGATCTCGGACTTATCTTGTGGGAAGCGTCCTTCCAACACGTCGTACTTGCTTTCTAGCATTGAAGAATCACTAGAAAGTTCACTCCAGTAGTTGAGGTTTTGTAAGTATCCCTTCATCGTTTGGTTCGCTGTTTCTACTTCATCAGCTAAGGTTGAAGGCAGAATACTTTTGGGTCCGTTGGAAGTATCACTTGCATAGATAAACGGTTGTAAATTGTATCGGTAACGAATGTCTTTTGTGAGAGATTCGACCTTCGAAGCGTGTTCCTCCAAGTAAGTCTTGAAGGAAGCTAGGTCGTTCTTTCCGATTTGTTTTTTCAATAAATTCGTTAAAACCGTATTGATACCGAGCTCATGATTATCCTTGTAAGGCTTCTCGCTCAAATCTGGAGAGGTCGCCAACAAGTTGCTCTGGTTCTGCTCGCTAATCGTCAGTGGGAGAGAGACGAGAGTATCTTCCTGCACCTTTTTAACGTAGTCACTCACACCATTGGAAAGGGCTAAGATAAGAGCAATCCCGATAATCCCGATGGAACCCGCAAAAGCTGTTAGTAAGGTACGACCTTTCTTTGTCAATAGGTTATTAAAGGAAAGTACAAGGGCGGTTATAAAGCTCATCTTCGTCTTCGTGAACTGGATGTCGACTTGCTTTGTCTCCTCTGTTGGTTCGCATGGGTTTGAGTCGCTCAAGATGTTTCCATCTAATACTTGTACGATACGTGTGGAGTACTTCTGCGCCAGCTCTGGGTTATGCGTCACCATGATAACCAAACGTTCCTTGGCAATGTCTTTTAATAAATCCATGATTTGAACAGAAGTCTCAGAATCGAGCGCTCCTGTCGGTTCGTCGGCTAAAACGACTTTTGGATCATTAACAAGAGCACGCGCAATCGCGATTCGTTGCATTTGTCCCCCAGACATTTGACTTGGTTTCTTATATAAATGGTCTTTTAGGCCTACGCGTTCGAGCACTTCGATAGCACGTTTCTTACGTTCTGCTTTTGAAACACCCGAAAGAGTCATTGCAATTTCTACGTTAGAGAGTGCAGTTTGGTGCCCGATGAGATTATAAGACTGAAAGATGAAACCGATGGTGTGGTTTCTGTAGCTATCCCAATCGCGGTCTTTAAATTGCTTTGTTGATTTTCCTTGGATGAGTAAATCACCAGATGTGTATTGGTCGAGTCCCCCGATGATATTTAATAGGGTGGTTTTCCCAGAACCCGATTGCCCGAGAATGGAGACAAACTCACTCTCACGAAAACGAATCGAGATATCCTTTAACGCGTGGAACTCTTGATTGCCCGTATGATAGACTTTTGAAATGTGTTGTAGCTGTAACATCGTCTATCTCCTTTCAGTGATATATGTAGTCTATCACAATTTCATAATGGAGTAAATATGTTACATTTACAATTCATCAAAAATAATCAACAAATAGAAAGTTGACTTCTTATGAATGATAATGTCAATGGCTTTGACCTACTTCCAACTCCTCAATTTTTCGCTTATGGGTTTGGTGACTTGCTAGGTTTGCATCAACTTCAATGGTAACATTTTGAAAGCCATAATCTTTGAGTAAATTACGAATGGATTCTTTACAATACTCCATATGTTCAATCTCTTCTAGGCAAACATGAACAATGGCGTCATTTTCTAGACCATCCATAGACCAAATACTGAGTTGATTAACACTTTTAACATTAGCTAGCGCTGCTAACTCTTTCTCTAGCTCGGCAGTCTCGACCCCTTCAGGCACAGCATCTAAGAAAATCTTAAGTGTTGACCAAAAACGAGGAATGGCTTTCCAGAGGATAAAACTAGAAATTAAAAGAGACAAGAGTGGATCAAGAAAGTACCAATCTGTCACATACAAGACACCAGCAACCAGAATGACCGCTAGCCAACCCAGAATATCTTCTAAAAAATGCAAGGTCAGGATAGCTTCGTTCTTGGTCTGACCCTTACGAACAATCAGACTAGCCAAGAGATTGATAAGAATCGCAATAACTCCCAACCACAGCATCCCTTGGTAGTTGACAGGCTGTGGCGATAGGAGACGAGGAATATTCTCCAAGAGCACCATGAAAGATCCTGTCAAAAGGATCAAAGCAGTCAGCATGGCGCCTAGCAGACTGAAGCGTTTATAACCAAGTGTATAACGTTTGTCTTCCTGACGATTGGAAATAGTTTCCAAGCAAGCTGATAAGCCTATGGCAAGGGCATCGCCCAAATCATGAACCGCATCCGCTAAGACCGCACTTGAATTGAAGATGCCTCCAAAAATAAATTCGACAACAGAAAATGATAGATTCAAGAAAAAGGCTAACCAGATAGATGTTTTAGAACTCATTTCTCTCCCTCCTTTGGTATAATAGGTATATATACTTCTTTCATTTGTATTATCTAATAAAATCCAAAGAAAGGATAGAAGCAAACTGTCAGCCTTGTTCAGTTCTGAATAGTTTGCCTCAAGTGTCTATATGCAAAAAAGAGATCGTCGGGTTAGTAAGACGAAAAAAGCCATTTATCAAGCTTTTCTACAAGTTTTGAACGACAAGGGCTATGACGCCACTACTGTCCAAGATATCATTGACTTGGCAGATGTTGGGCGCTCGACTTTTTACTGTCACTACGAGAGTAAGGAACTGCTTTTAGATGAACTCTGTCGCTACCTCTTTCATCATCTCTTTGAAAGGGAAGATCACTTAACTACAGAAGACTACCTCTCACATATCTTTTTACATTTTCAAAAAAATCAAGACCATGTCACCAGTCTTCTTTTTTCCAAAAACGACTACTTTCTCCGCCAACTACACAAGGAACTCGAACACCATGTTTACCCCATGGTAGCGGAGGATTTGCAAGAGGCCTATCCGAACATACCAGCCTCCTACCTCAAACATTTTGTAGTAACCAATTTTATCGAAACACTGACCTGGTGGCTAAAAAAAGGAAAATCTTATACAGAAGACCAAGTAGTGAGATTTTACTTAGATGTGATTGAGATGACTTCTACAAAATCACTCGAAATTTAATCCTATCACGAAGAAAGGAATCAACTATGTTAAATTCTATTATCCTAGGAATTCTAACGATTGTATTGGCTCTTATTTTCTCCCTCCTTCATCTCGCGGCAGCTTTCGCAGCCATGAAAGAAAAAAATTACTGTCAAGGGAATATGTGTATCTTGGTGGGAAGTTGTCTCACTTCACTAGCTCTTGCTATCTTTTTCTTCGTCCCACTTGCAACTGTTATATTATGGATAGTGGGCTCTAGCATCATCTGTTACGGTGCTTACTGGAATGGGCGACAGCAAGAAAACCAACATATATCGCACCACATTATAAGGGGCACACTAGCGGCTTTGATTGCTCTCTTGTTTATCTTACTCTAACACTAAAAATCCCATCTCGTCTATAATTCGAGATGGGATTTTGTCTGCTGAAGAAAATTGCTAGTGGCTTCCACTGGCTTTCCTCTCCATTTATTTCTTCAACAAACCTTGTTCTTGTAAAAACTCCTTGGCTACTTGTTCTGCTGACTTGCCTTCAATACCGACTTGGTAGTTGAGCTGGCTCATCTGGCTTTCAGTAATTTTACCAGCCAATTTATTGAGAACTGTCTCCAACTCAGGATGTTTCTTAAGAAGAGCTTCTTTCATGAGTGGCGCTCCTTGATAAGGTGGGAAGAGTTGCTTGTCATCTTCCAAGACCTGTAAATCATAACGCGCCAATTCTGCATCCGTCGAATAGGCATCCGTGATTTGAATATCGCCTGACTGAATTGCCTGGTAGCGAAGGGCTGGCTCCATGGTCGCTACGTTGAGATTGAGACCATACATTGATTGCAAGCCCTTATTTCCATCTTCACGGTCATTAAACTCGAGAGTAAAACCGGCCTTCAACTGTCCTTCCACTTTTTTCAAATCCGAAATGGTCTTCAAGCCATATTCTTGAGCAATCTTTTTCGGAACAGCTACAGCGTAGGTATTTTGATAAGACATGGGTTTGAGATAGGCCAGATGATCCTGTTTGGCAATGCCATCACGCGCCACCTGATAAACCTGATCTGGCTCATGACCTACCTTGGGTGATGGCTGAAGCAAACTTTCAGTCACCGTACCAGTAAATTCAGGATAGATATCAATATCCCCTTTTTTCAGAGCTTCATAGAGGAAGCTTGTTTTCCCAAAATTCGGCTTAACAGTCGCAGTCATACTGGTATTTTCTTCAATCAACAATTTATACATATTAGCCAAAATTTCGGGTTCTGGTCCCAATTTCCCAGCAATCACCAAGTTTTCTTTCTCTTTTTGAGCTAGTAATGCTGGACTATAAGACAGACCCAGCAATATGGTCACCAAGGCAAAACCAGAGAAAATCGTTCTCAATTTTGCTTTTTCCATCACTTTTAGTAGGAAGTTAAAGGCAATGGCAAGCACTGCAGAAGAAAGGGCGCCAATCAAAATCAGACTGGTATTATTACGGTCAATTCCCAAAAGGATGAAGGAACCCAGCCCCCCTGCCCCAATCAAGGCTGCCAAGGTCGCCGTACCGATAATCAAGACAGCCGCTGTCCGAATTCCAGACATAATGACGGGCATGGCAAGTGGAATTTCAAACTTCTTGAGACGCTCCCACCTGGTCATCCCAAAAGCAATCCCAGCCTCTTGTAGACTTGGATCAATTCCCTTCAGTCCAGTAATAGTATTTTGTAAAATCGGGAAAATCGCATAAATCACTAGTGCTGTCAAAGCAGGCAAGGTTCCAATTCCCATCAAGGGGATAAAGAGTCCTAACAAGGCCAGAGACGGGATAGTCTGGAAAATCCCTGCAATCTGCAAGACCCAGTCCGCCAACTTCTCATGATAGCGAAGATAAACAGCCAAGGGAATCGCAATAAAAACAGCTAGTAATAAGGTCAAAAGCGACAACTGCAAATGTTGAGATAGAGCTGTTACCCAATCACCAAAACGGTCCTGAAAAGTTGATATCAAATTAGCCATGAACACTACCTCCAAACAAGTCTGCTACAAAATCCGTTGCAGGCGCCTTTAAAATCGTCTCAGGGTTCGCCACCTGACGAATCTCTCCGTCCTGCAAAACAGCAATACGGTCCGCCAATTTCAAAGCTTCATCCGTATCATGGGTCACAAAAATCGTTGTCATACCAAACTCTTTATGCAATTCTTTCGTCAAAATCTGCAACTGTTTTCTCGAAATAGCATCCAAGGCCGAAAAGGGCTCATCCATGAGGAGAATCTTAGGCTGACCAATCATAGCACGAACAATACCCACCCGCTGCTGTTCTCCGCCAGATAGTTCACTAGGCAGACGATTTCCATAGTCAGCTACTGGTAAACCAACCTTAGCCAAAAGCTCTTCTGTTTTCTTCGCTATTTCTTCCTTAGTCCAGCCCTTCATCTCAGGAATGAGAGCAATATTTTCCGCAACCGTTAGATTGGGAAAGAGAGCAATAGCCTGTAGGACGTAACCCGTAGAAAGACGAAGTTCACGCTCATCATAGTCTTTGATGCGCTTGCCATCCATGTATATATTTCCATCAGTTGGTTCCAAGAGACGATTAATGATCTTAATCATGGTCGTCTTACCGGACCCAGAAGGTCCAACTAAAACCATAAATTCCCCATTCTCAATCCGTAAATTGACATCTCTCAAAACATCTTTTTCTGTGTAGCGTAGCGCTACATTTTTGTATTCAATCATTCTTTCTCCTCATTTTTTACGATAACCTTGCCAAAAGACTGGCTACTTTCCAGATAAGCATGAGCGTCCTGGATTTGCTCAATAGAAAATACTTTTTCAGGTCGCACATCTATCTGATAACGCTCCACAAAGTCCACCAAAGCTTGTAGCTTGTCTTGAGACACATTGCCAGAAGCAAAGGTAGTCAAGTTGAGATTGCGGTAAAGCATCTCAATAGGATCAAAGTCTGGAATAGTCCACTGACCGCCCAGCAAGCCACAAGAACAGATAATACCACCATCTGCCGTCCGAGCAAATGTATCAAGAATAGCACTCGGACCGACAAGATCCAAGACCTTGTCAAACTGCTCTTCCGTTTGCAAAACACCATCCTTGTCCAAAATTACTTGATTAAATCCCGCCTCTTTTAGTTGCTTTTCCTTGCTCAGACTACGGCTACTTCCCGCTAGATAGACATTTGGAAATTGCCCTTTGAGAAGCTTTGCAAAAGCAATCCCAACACCACTAGTCGCCGCCCGAACCAGAACTCGGTCTCCCTCCTCAATCTTGAGATTGAGATAAGAGCCAAATGCCGTGTAGTAGGTTTCAGGCAGAGCGATTAAACTTTCCAAAGCAAGCCCTGTCCTCACAGGATAAACCTGTTCATCTGGTAGCAAAACATACTCAGCATAACCACCATCAAAAGCACGCCCCATTTCTCCCATGATGGAGATGACTTGTTGCCCGACCTGCAAATCGGGACAATTGGTCTCCTCTACAAGTCCCACACATTCAATCCCTAAAATCCGTGGAAATTGAACGGAGGGCGATAGTCCTTGACGAGTAAAAATCTCGCTATGGTTGATTCCAAATCCTTACACCTTGACCAAGGTCCAACCTTCTTTAACAGTCGGTTTTGGAACTTCCACAACCTGCAGAACTTCTGGTCCTCCAGCTTCCTTGACAAGCACAGCTTTCATCTTAGTATCTCCTTTTAAAACTTCCCTCGATTGGTCAAGTCTTCTACCTTAGGCATGACTTCTTTATTGTCCCAATGCTCTACAATCAAGCCATTCTCCAAACGGAAGATGTCATACTGAGCATAAGGCACCCCATCTATCTGAGTCTGCCCATAGCTGACCACATAGTTTCCTTGTCCCAAAAGTTGGAAAACAAAGTCAAAAGTAACCCCATGTTCAGCCACATAGTTTTTATAAGCAGCACTTCCTTGTCCAATCTCATGATTATGCTGAATCAAATCGTCTGCAACATAATCACTCCACTTCTCCAGTTCCCCATTTTGGAAAATTTCTGTCAAGAAACGGCGAACCAACTTTTTATTTTCTGCTGTCTTGTCTAAATCCATGACTTCAAAATCTCCAAAAATCTGATCTAATTGTCCATTTTCCGGAGCACGATAGTAGTCAATGACATCCCAATGCTCCACGATACGACCATTCTCATCCGCACGGAAAGTATCCGTCGTCACCCATTGAGCTTCCCCGCCATTGAGATATTGATGAACATGGACAAAGACCAGATTGCCGTCTTCAATAGTGCGAACAATCTTCATCTCACGCTCAGGATGGCGCTCAAAGAAATTTGCAAAGAAAGCCGCAAAACCTTCTTTCCCATCTGGCACACCTGTAGAGTGCTGAATGTAGGTATCTCCTACAGATTGGGCTTGAGCCTCAGCAACACACCCGTCTTGAATGGCATGAATATATAGATTTTGGGCATTTTCAACTTGTTTTGACATGATTTATTCCTCATTTGCTTTCTCTTTCAGATTGTCCAAAATGCGTTCCTGATAACTTTCAAACTGGCGAATTTCTTCCTCAGTGAATCCTTTATAAAAAATAGCATCCAACTTTTGACTGATGCGATGGCCCACTTCTTTCTGGGACAAACCTTGCTCTGTCAACTTGACATATTTCTTTCTCTTATCTATTCCACATGGACTAATGATGACCAGGTTTTGCTCCTCTAACTTTTTTATCATAGTCGTCAACGTATTATTAGCAAGCCCAGTCGCAAGCGCAATATCTGTCGCAGTTGCACAGCCCGTCTTACTATTCCATAAAACCGCTAAAATCTTTCCCTGCTCACTCCGATAAAGAGAGTCAGGGTCTTGTCTCAGTAACTTTTGAAAAATCCGCCCATTCAACAAACGAATATGATGGGCTACCAAATGACAATATTTCATGAAACCTCCAATTTATTTCTATATCGATACGAATAAAAAATATTATAATACTTATTATTCCAATTGTCAACTATTTCGACTTAGAACTAATTTTTCTCAGTAAAAAATCTCCTACTCAAGGTAGAAGATTTCAATCTTATAAACTTAATCCGTCATGTCTGATACCAAAGTTCGACGCTCCAATGGAATACTGCACATAACTAACAAGAAAATGAAACCTGACTGAATCCAGAAAAGGGCCAAGTCAAAGATTCCATGCACAGCAACCACTGTAAGGAAAGATAGATAAAGACCGATAATTGGACGTTTCCCCGACTCCTGACTCATATCCATCATCAAACGAACAGGAGCAACAGAAGACAAAGCTAATAAAATGGTTCCCACAATTCCGTAACTCAGAATCGTATCAATATAAAGGCTGTGAGCATGTTCATGATAAGGAGCATTTATCCGAGGATAAGAGTGCATATAGGTCAATGGCCCCTCCCCCCAAAAAGGATTTTGCTTAAACAAGGCCATCCCAGCATCCCAGATAGAAATGCGTTCTTCCATAGAAGAATCTAAAGTTCCCATCCGAACTCCCAAATCACTAGAAAAAAGGAAACTCAAGCCAATCGCAAAGACCCCAATACTAAGCCAAAAGGCCTTCCAGTTTTTAATGGTCGTAAAGAGATAAATGATGGCTCCAGCGATAATAGCAGGAAAGGCTGTTCTATTTTGCGTGAAATTTAAACCAAAAAGATTTACAAAACCTGCTAGCACACAAAAGACTTTCAACCATCTTAGCTTCGTCGTTGTAAAGAGATAAAAGGCAATCATGATACAGAAGCAACAAATGATCCCATAGTAGTTAGGATTAAAGAAGGTGACCTCTGCACGGTTTTGGTGCCATACTTGCATATTTGGTGAAAGAAAGGCATAGTTAAATTTCTTTACAATTTGGAAATGCTCCAAAGTAGCAAAAGCGGCAGAGACAACACTACCAAACAAAACCGTCTGGAGTATCAGTCGAAAGAAAGCATGCGTCAGACGCTTCTGGTAAAAACTAAAGAAAATAAGAAATAGGAGCATCAGGAAAGATGCTGCTAGACCAAGCCAGTTCTTGGCGACGATGGAAATGACACTACTGTAGGCAATAAAAAAGAGAAGTACAGGATGTTTGGCTAATCCTTTGATAATTCCCTTCATCTCCCCAGTAACAAGTAAACCTATCAAATATAAAGCAAAGAGTGATAAGAACAAATAAAAAGGTAAAAAGATACTCATGATCATCAGATACAAAAAGAAATCTTTTTTCGAAAGCCCTCTTATCTTATCCAGTAATCCAATTGATTTCAAAACGGATCCTTTCTGTTCTGGATTTCTCCAGAAGATAAATGCTAAACTATCTTTATATTCTACCATTTTTTCCGTCATTTGGGAACAATGAACACGTTTTCGCCACAAAAAAAATCTTTCATTAATATGGCACTAGAACTGAATATTTCTACCGTTTTCCACTACTTGATAGGTCTGACTTTGCAAATCAATTTCTGCTACTGCTGTTACGGACTTGTCTTTATTTTGACGTTTGATTACAATGCTGTGAGCTGTTGGTGTTTCAATGTCAATAGTCCCTTCTAGGTCAAAGGCCTCTGACCGATTACGGAAAGAAAATAGATTGAGAAGGGACTTCACCACAGGACGTTGAACTTCTTCTGCTATTTCCTCATTGCTATAGTAATGACGATTAATATTTCGACCTTCTTTGGTTTCTTCTAATAATTTCAAGTCATTTTTTCCTGCTAATAGACCCACATAGTAAACCTGAGGAATGCCTGGCGCAAAAGCTTGAATCAAACGAGCGAGGAAGTACTTGACATCATCATCTCCAAGTGCAGAATAGTAGGTTGAATTGATTTGGTAGATATCTAGATTGTTATACTCTGCACTAGAGTACTTACGTTTGACATTCGCTCCAACCTTATAGAGCTCATTTGAAGCATAGTCAATTTCCTCATCGGTCAGGATATCCTTGACATCTACCACTCCAATCCCATCATGGGTATCTAGTGTCGTAAATTGCTTCATCGGGCTCATCTTTAACCACTTAGCTAAGCGCTCTGTTCTGGAACTGTAAAGAGTATAA
Source organism: Streptococcus mitis (assembly GCF_003942695.1). Taxonomy (GTDB): domain Bacteria; phylum Bacillota; class Bacilli; order Lactobacillales; family Streptococcaceae; genus Streptococcus; species Streptococcus mitis_BD. Next base: position 11,199 of record NZ_RJNU01000007.1, on the reverse strand, counting down.
AGGGTCACCATTGGAAGGGCAAAATCGTAAACATAGTAATCATGATCCGCTATTTTAAACTGAATCGAATAGTGTTCATGAATCTCAGGTAAGAGCTCTGCACCGTATTCAGCTCCTATATCCCGGACCTTATCCAATAAGTCCCAAATATCTGGTTCCACAAAGAAATCATTGGTATCCAATTTCTTCACTGCATAAGCAAAGGCATCTAGACGAATCAAATCACATCCATTACTTGCCAGGTGCTGAATGGTCTTACGGATGAATGCCATCGTTACTTCTTTGGTCACATCAAGATCAATCTGCTCCTCACCAAAAGTATTCCACAAATGTTCTACTGAACCATCTGCAAAAACGATCTCCTGATTTGGCGCACGATCCTTGCGCTTGTAAATTAAATCAACATCAGCTTGTGTCGGACGATTTTCTGGCCAAAACTTGTCCCAGTTTAAAAAGAGATCTTTAAATTCACTGGCTTCATGTTTTTCTTGATAGTCCTTATAATATTTAGATTGACGAGAAATATGGTTAATCATAAAGTCAAACATAAGATAATATTTCTCACCTAAACGCTTAACATCCTCCCAATCACCAAAAGATGGATCCACTTCGTCATAGTCAACAGGCGCAAATCCACGATCACCAGTTGACGGGAAAAATGGTAGAAGATGAACTCCACCAATAGCATCGCCAAAATGTTCTTCCAAATTCTCATACAAGTCTTTAAGGTTATTTCCAAGACTATCTGAGTAAGTAATCAACATAGTTTTATTTTGAATGGTCATAGATGTTCTCCTTTTTCTGATGAAAGCCAAGTCTTATATGACCTGGCTTCGTAAATGAAAGATATTTTTAAATTTTTGTTCAGTACTAATATAGACTGCAAGCAACTAAGTACTACTTTCTTTTTTCTACATAGAATTGTAAACAAGCTGAACTGTTCCTCTATGTATGGAATTATAAATTCCCTAAGCACTTTCTTACTTCACTGCCCCGTTACTCATTCCTGAAATGATATGTTTTTGGAAGATGAGGTAGACAATGGTTATCGTTACAATTCCCACAATATAAGATGCAAAACTTGGACCATAGTCATTGAAGTACTGACCTTGGTAGTTGTATTGGAAGAGAGGTAAAGTCCACATCTTAGAATCCTTGTTCAGAATCAACAGTGGCAACATAAAGTCATTCCAGAACCAGAGAGCATTGATAATCAAAGTTGTCGCATGCATGGGCTTCAGCATTGGAAAAATGATTCGACGATAAGTTGTAAAACGATCAGCCCCATCGATTTCCGCAGCTTCATCCAAACTATCTGGTACACTGATTTTTATATAACCAACATACAAGAAGAGAGTCTGTGGAATAGCATAAGTTAGGTAGAGTATTACTAGCCCCCACATATTTGCTAGACCGAGTTTACTCATCATAACTGTGATGGGAATCATAATCACCTGAAATGGAACAAATATCCCTAAGATCAAGAGCGAATACATAATTGCAAAGGCTTTTTTCTTGGACATATTTCGAGCAATGGAATAAGCTGCAGCTGGTATAAAGAAAGCTACTACAATCAATGATAACACCGTAATAACTGCTGAATTCCAGAAATAGCCTCCAATCCCATCCGAAATCAAGCGTTCATAATTACTTAAGGTAAAAGGATTAGGCAAACTAAAGAAATGATTCATGATATCCTTGGTTGTCTTGAAAGAACTAAATACCGTTACCAACAAAGGAACAAGTATAAGAATACCACCGACTATCAAGAGGACATATTTCCAAAACTGATTCAATTTTTCTTCTTTTTTCATGTGTAGGACTCCTCTATTAGATTTCAAATTTCTTTGATAGCTTGATTTGGATAAGAGAAACAATTCCAATAATTAAGAATAAAATCAAGGCAATTGCATTCGCATATCCATATTGATTACTCTTGAAAGCATAGTTGTAGACTAAAAGTCCAAGAGACGTTGTAGCATTATTTGGACCACCACTCGTCAACGCAAAAATCTGGTCAAAGGCTGTCAACCCAGACTTAAGAGCCAGAATAAAAACCATAGAAATCGTCGGCAGTAAATAGGGCAATTCAATCTTCCAAAAAGTTTGTTTACTGGTTGCACCATCAATTGATGCTGCCTCTAAAATATCATTTGGAATACTCTGAAGACCTGCAAGAAAGAGAATAATTGGCATTGCTACTCCTTGCCATAGAAGAACAAAAATAGTTGCTACTACTGCTCCAACAGGTGTTCCTAATAGACTCTCTTGTAAAAAACCAATCCCTAAAATTCTTCCAATCGTTGGAAGACCATAGTTGAAGAATTGTTTAAAAATCAAGGAAACTGTCAAACCAGATAAAACAGCCGGGAAAAAGAACCAAGCTCTAAAGAAGGTCTGCCCCTTCATCTTAGAATTTAAGGCTCGTGCCACAACCATCCCAATCATAATCTCTCCAATAATCAATGCCAGAGTTAAAATCAAAGTAAAGGCTATGGCTGTGAAGAATTTCCCATCAATCATCAGCAATTTGTAGTTATTCAAACCAACAAATTTGTAATTATAGGTCAATCCAGTCCAGTTAGTCAAACTATAGAAAGCACCTTGTACCATTGGAAAGTAAAAGAAGATCGCTTGTAAAGCAAGCGGGATAAGCAAAAATGTCCAACCCCAGTATTTATTTAAAAATTTTCGAATAGCCATATCATCTTAACTCCTATTCTAGTCCAAATCTGCCTTCATTGGATTAAAGAAAGCATTGAGATTGTTTGCCATATTTTTCAGATTTTTATCCATCAGGTAACCGGCGCTTAGATTAAAAAAGTCTTCTTCAGAGTTCCAGCGTTGGCCCAACCAAACATAATGTTTATCCGTAAAGGCCAGTTTAGAAATATCTGCAAGCGCTGAGTCTTCTTTTTCCTGTATGCCTTTCACCGCAACTGGTGATCCATCTACTTCATAATATGTCTGCATAGCTTTTGGACTAGTCATATAACTGATAAATTCTTCGGTTTCTTTAGGATGTTTAGTAGTAGCCGAAGTTGATAATGCCATGTCCCCTGCACCAACAGTGACTTCTTTTCCTACTTCTTCTCCAGGAAAGGCAAACATCCCCACCTCAAATTTTGGATCTTGTTGATTAATTGCCGCTAATGCCCATGATCCCTGTGGCATCATCAAGGCTTTTCCACTCGAAAATGCTACCACCGCATCATTATAAGAGGCTCCACGCCAACCATCTTGAGCATTATCTGCCAATAAATCGAGTCGTTCTGCATCTGCTTTTAAAACAGCATCATCTGCAGAGATAGCGTTTGGTTTTGAAAAGCGAAGGTAGTTATTAGCAGCGTCTCCACTACCTGTAATAGTAATGAGAGAAAGTTGGTGGTAACCATTTAGTGTCCAGCCTTCATTGCCTGCAACTGCGAACGGAGAATGCCCACTATCTTTTATCTTTTTAACAATCTCTTGAAACTCTTTAAAAGTCTTCGGCTCCTCAAGTCCTAATTCTTTAAACTTCGTTTTATTGTAGTAGATTCCATAAAGGTTGGCCGTTAAAGGTACACTATAGACCTTGTTATTGATTGCATACTTTTCAGCATAGTCATTCTTGATGTTCTCAAGATAGGTTTTTCCTGTCATATCTGCAAAATAACCTGCTTTTGCCCACTCCTGAAAATCCATATTTTGAGGATAGATATTAATAATATCTGGAACATCTCCTGATAAAATCCGAGTCTTCAGAACAATTCCAGCTGCGGGAACAGTCGTCAGTTTTACATCAATATTAGGGTGTTCCTTTTCAAAATCATCCACTATCCTTTGCAAGGTATCTGCCATCTCGGTCTTCTGGTTAAAAAACTCAATCGTTACCTTGCCATCAGCTGACTTCTCTTGACTACTACAAGCTGACAGTCCCAAAAGGCAGAGTCCTGTAGTAGCAATTAAGCTCATCTTTTTATACCATCTCATGATTTTATCTCCTTATCTTCTAATGAAATGTAACTGCCTGCTGAGATAATCTCCCTGCGGAAGCCCCATAGTAATACCCGCATACATGAGTTCTGCACCTGAGTAAACTACACCATTTTCCTGTAATTCATACCGTCCCTCTTCATCCAAATCTTTTAACTTTAAAGTTGTTTCCATTGTTTCCACAACTGATAGGACTCGGACGTAGGTTACAATCGTTTGATTTCCATAGTTGAATTGTACAGCTGCTTCATTGGAGCCAACATCTGGATTGATTAGCCTATACTGGTTTCCCAACTGGACTACTGGCCGCAATTCTTTATACAAGTTCACCTGATTAGCAATCTCAGCTTTCTCATCATCTGATAAACTTGTCAAATCAAGCTCATAACCCAGATTTCCCATCATTGCAACATGACCACGAGTTTCCAATGGTGTCATTCGTCCCATCTGATGATTCGGTACTGCTGACACATGAGCCCCCATAGAAATGGTTGGATAGAGATAGGATGAACCGTATTGAATTGGTAAACGTGCAATGGCATCTGTATTATCACTAGCCCAGACTTGTGGGAAATAGCGCATCATACCAAGATCATTTCGTCCACCACCACCAGAGCAGGACTCAAAGAGAATATGACTGTGTTTCTCTGTCAAATAAGAAACGAGTTCGTAAAGCCCCAACATATACTGATGAGACTGCATCTGTGTCTCTAGATAAGTTAAACCATTTCCTAGGTTAGTGATATTACGGTTCATATCCCATTTGATGTAGTCAATTTTATGATGAGAGAGGAGTTCATCTAAAACATTTTTCAAATATCCTACTACCTGAGAATTCGCAAGATTAAGTACTAATTGATTTCTAGAATAGGTATGCTCATAACCTGGAACCTGAATAGCCCAGTCAGGATGTTTACGATACAAGTCGCTATCAACAGAAATCATCTCAGGTTCTAACCAAAGCCCAAACTGCAAATCTCTTTCATGGATAGCTGAAATCAGACTTTCAAGACTTCCACCCAGTTTTTTCTCATTAACAACCCAATCACCTAAAGCACGATTATCATCAAAGCGATTGCCAAACCACCCATCATCTAATACAAAAAGTTCAATTCCAACTTTCTTAGCTTCATCAGCTAATTCTAACAGTTTTTCTCTCTGAAAGTCAAAGTAAGTAGCTTCCCAGTTATTGATTAGAATTGGACGTTCTTTTTTAGAAAATTTACTTGGCATAATGTGCTTCAGTACAAAATTCTGACTTTCATGACTGATACCGGTTAATCCCTTATCTGAATAGGTCACTAAAGCCACCGGTGTTTCAAAGTTTTCCTCAGGATCTAACTTCCAAGAAAAGTTTTCCGGATTAATGCCAATCGCCACCCGAACTTCATTCAGTTGATTTTTTTGGACAAAAGCTTCGAAGTTTCCACTGTACAGTAGTTGCAAAGCAAACACATTCCCAGCATCCTCTGTGACTCCTTGATCACATAGTAGAAGAGCTGGTGTTTGAGCATGACCAGAAGCACCACGGTTCGAACTAATTGAAAAGATTCCTTGTTCTACCTGTTGGCGTCGAACAGTCTTTTCACGAGCATAAGCTCCCTGTAAAGTCACTATTTCGTAAGCTGCAGCAGGAAAATCAGCTATGAAAGAAAAGTCCTTATGAATGACAACTTCCTGATTGCTATTATTTTCCAATTTGCTATAACTAGCAATTGTCGCATCATTATCAAAAGCTGTATAATACAAAGTCAGACTAAGTTTAGCTTGAGGATCTTCTAAAATCAAGACAAGAGTCTCTGTATCATCCATGCTGTGAGGAGAAGGTAAGCCCTGTGGACCATTCTGACCTTTTAAAATCTTTGCTTCTACAAATCGAAAGTCTGTTACTTCAGTTGCATCGTGCTGAACCTGAAAAGTTGGTTTCCTAAAATCACCCAAACCATGTTGTCCAAAAATTTGACGTTGCGTATCCAAGCTAAAGGTGCGATTAGTAGCTGTTGGATTACCTGAAAAAGCATGATCGCGTTCATAAACACTATTAGAACCTCTATAATTCTTAATAGTCTTTCCTAAATGTTTTAATAATAAGTACCCATCCCTATTTTCAATAATCAAACTTAAACCTTTACTCTCAACGTAAAATAGATTATTCTCTATCCGAATTCCCATAAATTGTACCTCAACCATTTCTTGATAAAATTTTAGCAAATAAAAGCGCTTTCTAAAATAGAAAAATGTCTCTAAAGTATGGTAAAATGTTAGGTAGGAGGTGGCCCATGCTAGTTTTTTCAGAATACCAGACTGGAACAATTGATCTTTCTCTTAGTTTCTACGGTTATGAAGAATGCACGCCTAACTACTCTTTTGGCCCAGCTATTCGAGATACCTATGTACTACATTACATTACTAAAGGAAAAGGGCTGTTCCATTATAAGGGGAAAATTGTTGATTTAAAGGCAGGAGATTTCTTTTTACTAAGACCAGATGAATTAACATTCTATCAAGCAGATAGCCAGGATCCTTGGGCTTACTACTGGTTGGGGATTTCCGGAGGGAGGGCACCTGACTACTTTGGTCTATCTCAAATTTCTGACCAATCTTACCTCATCCAGTCAAATAACTGTCATACACAAACAACTGCAAAACTCATTGAAAATATTGTCCGTTTTGCTCAGGTAACAAAATCAAACGAACTAGCACAACTCCATATCATGGGGCAACTTCATGAATTGATGTTTCATTTAGGAACGATTGCTCCTAATCAGAAAAAAAAGAATATTTCATCAACCCACCAACTCTATCTTGACTGCAAACGATTGATAGATAGTCACTACCCTCAATCACTCACAATTCAAGATTTAGCTAAAGAGCTATCGGTTCATAGAAGTTACTTAACTAGTGTGTTTAAAGAATTTCACCAACTCTCTCCAAAAGAGTATCTACTCTACGTTCGGATGCATCGTGCACAACAACTTCTGGAACATACTGAAGAATCTATTAAAGTCATTGCATACTCCGTGGGTTTTTCAGATCCACTCCATTTCTCAAAAGCCTACAAGCAGTTTTTTCATAAAACACCGAGTCAAACTCGAAAAGAACTCTCTCACTCCCTCTTAGCTAGAAAGGAAAATCAATGAAATCACACCAACTAGTCTACCAAATATTAGCTAGAGAAAACGACTATGTTAGCGGAGAAAAAATTGCAGAAGAACTGTCGTTAAGTCGTACATCCATATGGAAGGCAATTCAACGCCTCCAACAAGAAGGGCTCGTGATTGACAGTATTAAAAATAAAGGTTACAAACTTATTCAAGGCGATTTGATCCTACCTGATTTGATTCAAGAGAAAACCAACTTAAGCATTCTCTACAAGCCTGAAACAAAATCTACTCAAACAGATGCAAAAGAAGGCATTGAAGGCGGAAGCCAGGGAAATAGTCTCTATCTTTCCACATGTCAAACAGCAGGTCGTGGTCGCTTTCAACGCCCTTACTACTCTCCTGCTCAGGGAGGTATTTATATGTCATTACATATTCAGCCAAATCTCACCTATGACCAGCTTCCTGCCTACACATTACTTACAGCAGGTGCCATTTACAAAGCTATTAAAAACCTAACCTTGATTGACGTGAGTATCAAATGGGTAAATGACATTTACTTTAAAAATAAAAAAATAGCAGGTATCCTTACCGAAGCCATGACGTCCGTGGAAACAGGTCTAGTAACAGATGTCATTATCGGCGTTGGAATCAACTTTGCCATCAGCGATTTTCCCAAAGAGATAAAAGAAAAAGCTGGAAGTCTCTTTACACCACCAGCTCCTATCACACGAAACGAACTAATCTCAGAAATTTGGCGTTGTTTCTACCAAACAGCACCCGAAGAACTACTCTATCTTTATAAAGAACACTCTCTTGTTCTAGGAAGAGAGGTCAGTTTTATCCAAGAACAGATTGAAAAAAAAGGAGTCGCCAAGGACATCTCCGACAAAGGACAACTCCTTATCCAGCTTGATGACCAGACAGAAATCTGGCTCAATAGTGGTGAAATCTCACTCACTAGCTGGACTTAACAACGGCACTATATGCAACTAGCAACATATAGTGCTTTTTGAATGTAGAAAGCAACAGATATATAAATAGCTGGCTTCCTTCCAACACTTTACAGGTGAATAGCTTTCGAGGCATTCTTTTTATATGCCGTGCTATGTACCAAAGAAACCCCATAGCAGTGATTTTCGTGTCCAAGCATGACCAATGGAAGTGCAAAAACTTTAATAGCATACAAAAGCAGCCAAAACATAAAGACTTCAGCTTTTATATTCACCAAATTTTTACTAAACATCTCGTACAAGAACCATGCATTTAAAGCCATATTGAAGAGACTTGCTAATGTTGCTGAGACTATATTGGTTTTCAATTTTGGATGATAACATTTAGCCACATATAAAGCCAATATTGAAATATTATAAAGGCAAATCGGTTGATAATTTTCTCTATAAATAACCAGCGTCTTACGATTATAGAACGGGAAACCATGAGGTCCACGATGATATTCATTGATCCAAACATGGCTAAGACCTCTAAGCTCATTCCAATCTACAAATAAATCAATTTTTCTTAGATAAATCCCAGTTTTATGGATTAAACACTTCCACTTAAACAGGAAAGATAGAAGAAAAGTAAGGAGCAAAACCACAACTGTAACAACCTTCAACTCCTCTTGTCCGATAGTCAAGGATAGGTTAAAAAAGCGAATTTGCGCTTTTTTTGCATCTAAGATCATTGAAATCACAGTTAGAAATACTACAAAGATAAATAGTATAAATCTATAAAAAATACTATGAAATTTTACTCCATTTTTCATCTCGATTATCCCCAGCCACTTAAAGTCCCTAACCTTAGTATACCACTAAATCTAGTCTATTTATGATTTTTTCTAGTATGAAAGTTACTGAAACGGCATTAGATAATAGAGCTCTATAATTCTGTAGTGAGTAAAACCACTATGGAGATGCCTAGAAAAAAGTCCCAAAAGATCTATAATGAAAAACGACCAAACCATCATTAGAAAGAATCTTATGGAACTATTACATTTCATCACAAAATTACTAGACATTAAAGACCCTAATATCAAGAGTGTAGATATTATCAATATGGATCCCCCACAAGGAAATCACTGAAGAAATATGATTTTCAAAAAAATCTAAAATCCCTTATCTAGAATGTGCGAGATACAAAAGGCTGATTCGATTGAGAAAACGGTGTTTTCGCTGTAAAGTCCGTGGAAAAATGGCTGTCGCAGAGACTCCCTTAGTCAAGAAAAACCACCAAATCGCTCAAAAATTAATCGAGAAAGTCCCTATGACGGTCATCGCTGAAAGCTTGGCTATCTCCACTTCCACCGTCATTCGTAAACTGAAAGAGTTTAAATTCAAGACAGATTTATCTTCCAACTCACATGTCTTGGGATAAATACAGCTTCAAGAAAGGCAAGATGAGCTTCATTGCACAAGATTTTGATTCAAATAAGATCCTAGCTATCTTAGACGGACGGACTCAAGCAACGATTCGCAAACATTTCCTTCGTTATTCTAGACAGGTCCGAAATGGAATGAAAGTCATTACAATGGACATGTTTAGCTCCTTCTACGACATCGCTAAGAAACTCTTTCCTTCTGCTAAAATCATCCTCGATTGCTTTCACATTGTACAAAATCTCGGCCGTGCAATGAGCTGCCTTCGCATCCAAATCATGAATCAGTTTGATAGGAGATCGCACGAATATAAGGCAATCAAACGCTACTGGAAACTCATCCAACAGGAGAGTCGGAAACTAAGTCATAAACGCTTTTATCGCCAGACCTGAAAAAACACTATAATCTCTATCAGCTCTTGTTTTTTAACTTTCAGAACAAGGAGGCAGAGAATTTTTTCGAACTCATTGAAAATAATCTCAAGCTGGTCCACCCTCACTTTCAGGCTGTCTTTCAAACCTTTCTCAAGGATAAAGAGCCAAAAAAAGAGAGTGCCAATGTGGCTCTCTCCAGAATATGACTTTTCACCAACCCACTAGAGTTGACAAAGATTCTCAAATTATATCACGGAGAATGGGGGATTCGAACCCCCGCGCCAGTTACCCGACCTAACGATTTAGCAAACCGTCCTCTTCAGCCTCTTGAGTAATTCTCCAAAATATTTAATTAATAGGTATAAATTGATTTAAACTCCTACACTCGCTTTATAGCTCTCTGTATACGGAGAATGGGGGATTCGAACCCCCGCGCCAGTTACCCGACCTAACGATTTAGCAAACCGTCCTCTTCAGCCTCTTGAGTAATTCTCCTATTAATGGGCACGAGTGGACTCGAACCACCGACCTCACGCTTATCAGGCGTGCGCTCTAACCACCTGAGCTACGCGCCCAAGTCAAAAACTTGGTAATTTGAACAAAGTTCAAAGCGGGTGACGAGAATCGAACTCGCGACAACAGCTTGGAAGGCTGTAGTTTTACCACTAAACTACACCCGCATAACTATTATAAAATGGCGCGAGACGGAATCGAACCGCCGACACATGGAGCTTCAATCCATTGCTCTACCAACTGAGCTACCGAGCCAAATTGCGGGAGCAGGATTTGAACCTACGACCTTCGGGTTATGAGCCCGACGAGCTACCGAGCTGCTCCATCCCGCGTTAATAATAAAAAGGAGGATGTGGGATTCGAACCCACGCACGCTTTTACACGCCTGACGGTTTTCAAGACCGTTCCCTTCAGCCAGACTTGGGTAATCCTCCAAAATATACAATGGACCTTGTAGGACTTGAACCTACGACCACTCGGTTATGAGCCGAGAGCTCTAACCAGCTGAGCTAAAGGTCCAACAAGATCTTTATAGCGGCGAAGGGGATCGAACCCCCGACCTCCCGGGTATGAACCGGACGCTCTAGCCAGCTGAGCTACACCGCCATCAATCGGGAAGACAGGATTCGAACCTGCGACACCTTGGTCCCAAACCAAGTACTCTACCAAGCTGAGCTACTTCCCGAGTTAAATAGAAAAAATGCACCCTAGAGGATTCGAACCTCTAACCGCCTGATTCGTAGTCAGGTACTCTATCCAGTTGAGCTAAGGGTGCTCATTATTATATGCCGAGGACCGGGATCGAACCGGTACGATCGTTTCCAATCGCAGGATTTTAAGTCCTGTGCGTCTGCCAGT
>NZ_RJNU01000006.1:0-122938 GCF_003942695.1 Streptococcus mitis | reverse complement strand
GGAAACAGAGGCACCATTCACATAAGTTGCACTGTCGCTTGGAGTCAAGGCTGCGATGGCTGCTGGAAGAGCTTTACCTGCTGTTGCGCTCTCGAAGCGGTAAGTAGCTTGATACTTGTTAGCTTCAAAGGCCCATTTCCCTACAAACTCTACATTTGCCTTGTTGACAACGGCGCTAGTTACGTCGTAACCTTTGAAGGTCCAAGTACCGTCGTTCACAGTATCTGTGTAAGTGGTTTGGGCTGGTTGTTGAGCGGAAACAGAGGCACCATTCACATAAGTTGCACTGTCACTTGGAGTCAAGGCTGCGATGGCTGCTGGAAGAGCCTTACCTGCTGTTGCGCTCTCGAAGCGGTAAGTAGCTTGGTACTTCTTAGCTTCAAAGGCCCATTTCCCTACAAACTCTACATTTGCCTTGTTGACAACGGCGCTAGTTACGTCGTAACCTTTGAAGGTCCAAGTACCGTCGTTCACAGTATCTGTGTAAGTGGTTTGGGCTGGTTGTTGAGCGGAAACAGAGGCACCATTCACATAAGTTGCACTGTCACTTGGAGTCAAGGCTGCGATGGCTGCTGGAAGAGATTTCCCTGCTGTCTCGCTCTCGAAGCGGTAAGTTAATTGGTACTTGTTGGCTTCAAAGGACCATTTCCCTACAAACTCAACATCGGACTTGTTGACCACAGTGCTGGCTGCGTCGTAACCCTTGAAGGTCCATGTGCCGTCGTTCACATCATCTTTGTAAGTGGTTTGGGCTGGTTGCTGAGCTGAAACAGAGGCACCATTCACATAAGTTGCACTGTCACTTGGAGTCAATGCTGTTATGGCTGCTGGAAGAGTCTTACCTGCTGTCTCACTCTCGAAGCGGTAAGTAACTTGATACTTGTTAGCTTCAAAGGTCCATTTTCCTACAAACTCCACATTTGCCTTATTGACAACGGCGCTAGCTGCGTCGTAGCCCTTGAAGGTCCATGTGCCATCGTTCACACTATCTGTGTATGTGGTTTGGGATGGTTGTTGAGCGGAAACAGAGGCACCATTCACATAAGTTGCACTGTCGCTTGGAAGCAGCGTTGCGATACCTGCTGGAAGTTGCTTACCTGCTGTTGCACTTGCGAAACTGTAAGTAGCTTGGTACTTGTTAGCTTCAAAGGTCCATTTTCCTACAAACTCCACATTTGCCTTGTTCACGACTGCATTGGCTGCGTCGTAACCCTTGAAGGTCCATGTGCCGTCGTTCACATCATCTTTGTAAGTGATTTCCGCTGGTTGTTGAGCGGAAACAGAGTTACCATTCTCATAAGTTGCACTGTCACTTGGAGTCAATGCTGTTATGGCTGCTGGAAGAGTCTTACCTGCTGTCTCACTCTCGAAGCGGTAAGTAACTTGATACTTGTTAGCTTCAAAGGTCCATTTTCCTACAAACTCCACATTTGCCTTATTGACAACGGCGCTAGCTGCGTCGTAGCCCTTGAAGGTCCAAGTGCCGTCGTTCACACTATCTGTGTATGTGGTTTGGGATGGTTGTTGAGCGGAAACAGAGGCACCATTCACATAAGTTGCACTGTCGCTTGGAAGCAGCGTTGCGATACCTGCTGGAAGTTGCTTACCTGCTGTTGCACTTGCGAAACTGTAAGTAGCTTGGTACTTGTTAGCTTCAAAGGACCATTTTCCTACAAACTCCACATTTGCCTTGTTCACGACTGCATTGGCTGCGTCGTAACCCTTGAAGGTCCATGTGCCGTCGTTCACATCATCTTTGTAAGTGATTTCCGCTGGTTGTTGAGCGGAAACAGAGTTACCATTCTCATAAGTTGCACTGTCGCTTGGGGTCCAACCTGTGATTTCCGCTGGAAGAACCTTACCTGCTGTTGCGCTCTCGAAGCGATAAGTAGCTTGGTACTTGTTAGCTTCAAACTTCCACTTACCTGTGAAAGTCAAATCAGCTTTTTTCACAAACTTACTTTTGGCATCGTAACCAAGGAAAGTCCAGGTACCATCGTTCACATCATCTTTGTAAGTCTTTGTTGTCGGCTCTTCTGGTACAACTTTTTGCGTGTTGTAATAGCTTGAGCTGTCTTTTGGTGCTTTCTTCTGGATAAATTCAGGCAAATCAACACCAGCCGTAATGCTTACAAAAGTATAGCTTACATGATGCGGTCTAGGCGTTACTTCCCAGATACCTGTAAATGTCACACGCTTGCCATTATAGGTCGCATTCTTCTGATCATAACCTTTGAAGGTCCAGACATAGTCTTTTTCTTCTTCAACTACTGATTCTTCAGCAGGTTGTTTGGCTACAATAGTGTCACCAACCTTATAAGAAGCCTCATCATTTGGAAGCATTCCCAAAATACTTTGTGGCAATGGAACACGTGCGTCAGAAGATTTGAATACATATTCTGGATTTGGAGTAGGTACCCAGCTTCCAAGGAAAGTCTGTCTGCCTTCTGCTACAACGATTTTTTCTTTATCGTATCCTGCAAATGTCCAAGTCACTTTATTTGCTGTATCAACATAAGTCGTTTCACTTGGTTGTTCAGCCAGAATTTCCTTAGGATATAACTTGTAATCATAAGGATTTTTCGGAGTCAACTTGGTGATATGATCTGGTAATACGAAAGCAGGATTAGTTGATTGGAACTGATAGTCTACACCATTTGGCGTAAAGCTCCAAGTTCCTGTGATGGTCTTCACTTTCGTACCTGCAATAGCTTTTCCGTATTTATCCGCATCAAAACCATGGAAGGTCCAAGTACCTGTCGGAACAGTTACTGTGGTTGTGTCAAGTTTGCTTGCATCTTTGTAATCGTCAGCTCGTGCAACGAAATCAGTGCCAGCTGGAAGCATATCGCGAATCTTATTTGGAAGAGGATAAGCAGGAGTCGAGTTAGTAAATTTATACTCTAATCTGTAGATCGTATCAGTCTGATCAGTCGGAACTAAGATCCATTTTCCTTTGAAGAGGACGTCTGCGTTCTCGACTGTTTTCACACGTGGAGAAATAGTCGTATTATCATCTTCATAGTAGTCATCAAAGACCCAAGTTCCTCTGCCATCAGGATCCTCAAATCTTGTTTTAGATGGCATTTTAACGCGAGCTTTTTCACCCTTGACAAATTCTCTTTCGTAAGTGATTAGATTATACAAAGTTGATGGCGGATAGATCGTTTGACCAGAATCATCTTTTGAATCTGTATAGAAGTCATAGTAAACACTATGCTTGGTCGGTAAAAATTTCCAATGAACCGTGTAGGTAGAATCCTCATCGTCAGCTGGTTTCTCAACTTCCTCCTCTCGCTGAGGAATCTGCTGAGCAACCCATGTACCATCATTTTCATTATCGACGTATGAACTGAGATATTGAATTTCATTAAAGACATTGGCAGAATAATCTGATGGAGAAGTCGTGATAGGAGCAGGGATTTGGGCCTTCAAATCATCAGGAATGGTCTTCCCTGGAGTATCACTCACAAAGTCAAAGGAAACTGTCTTATCTCTGTGTGGTGTGAAGGACCAGCTACCTGTAAAGAGGACGCCAGCTTTATTGACTACCTTTTTATCCTTGTCATAGCCTTCAAATTTCCAAGTACCTTTATTCTCAAAGTCTATGTAAGTCGTCTTCTCAGGTTTTTTTGCCTGAACAGTAGCACCATCAACATATGTCTCTGTGCTGATTGGCGGGAAGGTTCTGAGTCCATCTGGTAGAGCTAGGCTAGGGTCTTTGCTGACATACTCATAGTTTTCTGGGTACTTTTTCTCTTCAAATGTCCAAGTACCTGTGAACTTGAGATTCCATCCATCGTGCTCCCAGTCGCTCACTGGTTTTTTAGTAAAATCGTAGCCTTTAAAGTGCCAAGTCCCCTTCTTGTCCTTATCTTCATAGGTTTCTTGAATTGGTCTAACAGACTGAACTATATCCTTGCCTTTCGGGTATTTCTTTCTATCTGCATACGCCCACTCATCCATATAAACAGGCTTCAGATTATTGATCTCAGCAGGTAGTTCTTTGCCAGCCGTTCCACTGACAAACTCATAAGTCGGTTTCCGAGGAACTGGTGTAAATTTAAACATCAATGGTATTGTAACTTTTGGTATTTCCCCATATGTAGCCGCCCGCTCTAGTTCACGACTGAAGGTTAAATCTACTACATCTTCCTCAAAGGTCCAATTTCCTTCATTTTCCGCATCATAAAAGGGTTTGTAGACACCTTGAACTTCATCGTAGCGAAGCAAGGCTGCTCGCGTATCCAGTATATCTTTAGGTAAATACTCATCACGTTTATCAAACTGATTGAGAGAAAGCTTGTAATCGTATAGCTTACTTTCTAGATCTTTTATCTCCTTAGGAAGAGGTAATTTATATTCGTCACGTGAGGTCTTAGGACTACTTGGTAAATGATAAAAATTATCAAAATCGTGCTGGTTCATAGGCTTGTAGGATACAGTGACATCCTCAAAGTATTTCCAAGTTCCTACGAACTCTACATCGCCATTGTTTGCCACTTTACTTGGAGCATCAAAGCCAGTCAAAGCCCAATAGCCTTTTCGGTTAGGATATTCTTCTGAAGTATAAAAAACATAGTGAAATTCTTGTGCTTTTACTACTTCACCCTCAGCAAATCTTCTTTTATCTTCTGGGCTCCAATTTGCAACATAAGATGGCGGAGTTTTCCCAGGTGAGCCATTAACTGCTCTATAGGTAGCCTTGTATGGTGTTGGTGTATATTCCCACTTACCTGTGAAGAAAACATCATCTTTGTCAATCACCTGACTATCATGGTCATAGCCCTTAAAGGTCCATCTACCACTTCCATCATACTCTACATAAGTTGTTTCAGTTGGCTGGATGGCCTTTACTTTATCGCCCTTTTTGTAGATTTTTGTGTCTTCTGGCTTCAAGTAGTTCAGAGTAAGCGGAGTTGTTTTTCCTGGTGTAGCACTTTCAAACTCATAAAGTGCCGAGCGAGGAGTTTTATCCTGATCTGGGATGAACTTCGGATTTTTATCACGAAGACCAGAATTAACAAAAGTCACTAAATTGCGATAAACTTTATCAATTTCTTCTTGCTTTGTTGCAGTTTGAAGCACACCATCAGCAGCCGTCATTACGCCATTCAAGATTTCTAGACTATCGTCTGTCTTACTTGAAAAGTCCTTGCTGCGCAAGTTTTTGAGGTAGTTCTCTAAAGTGCTCTTGTTTAGACTAGCATTTACTGATGCTGGTTGAGCAGTGGCTGCAGCTGGCTGGCTAGCTCCTGTAGCTGCCTGAGCATTTTTAAAAGCAGTCGAATCTGTTGCTTGACTTGTCTCTGTCGCAGCAGGTGCAGCAGACTTCAAAGCAACTTGGCTTTCTTTCTGGGATTCTGCTTGCTCTGTTGCAGAAGAGCCCACCGAGACCTGATTCTCTGCCTTATTCTCCACTTGTTCAGTAGTCGTAAGCTCATCCGCTTGAGCTACTTGAGCGGCTCCAATAGCCGCAGGTGCAAACAAAAATCCAATCGCAAGTGACACAGTAGCAACTGACAATTTGCGGATTGAATATTTTATCTTTCTATCCTGAAAAAACATTCCAGTCCTCCTTTTATTTCATCACTTCCATTTTATCATAAATAGTTGATATTATCGATTTTTTTGACCGTAAATTTTTAAAAATTTATTTGTGGATATTTTCTCATAATATACAAATATACAAAAAAACTCCTTCTCCAAAATAGTAATTATAGGGATTTTTGTAAAAAAATGAAAGGAATCCCTCCCTTTCATTTTTTGCTTTTATTTCCAATTTAATACCGCGTTCAAACCATAGTGGTCACTGACTTGCGGACTATTCTGACCATCAAAAACTACATGCAAGCTTTCTACTTCTAACTCTTTCGTTGTAAAGACATAGTCAATTCGAAGCGGTTCGGCATTGCCTTTCCAACCATCAATTTCTGGTGGAACGGTATAGCTACCGCTTCTCTCCTTAGCAACTTCAAAAGCATCTTGTAACTCTAGTGGACTAGCTAAAATCGCTTGGTAGCCTTCCTGACCAGCTGGGTTATTGAAATCACCTGCTAAAATCAGAGGTTTGTTCAAAACTTTCAGCACAGCCTCAAATCGTGCCCATTCTTCCTGGAAACCTTTATCCCACCAAGAGAGATGGACGCTTGCAAGAGCAAGTTCCTTGCCTTCAACCACTGTCTCTGCCAAGGCGACACGGCGAGTATGGTAGTCCGTTGGGTCATCTACATCAGACACTAAAATTTCACGCGCCTTAATAGGCGTTTTAGATAAGATCGCCACACCTTCATGATAGCGGTCATAGCCGATATGATTGTAAGCCCAAGTCCAGTAGTAATTCTTCCCTTTCTCAGACAATTTTTCAACTAAAAGTCTCACATAGTGGTCTTGATGAATGGGTTCTGCCGCTGGTAAAGCTTGATAAAGATGATCAACCTCTACCTCAGGCGAAGTAATTTCTTGATTGATTTCTTGGAAGCAAATCAAATCATAGTCTTTTTCAAGAATATCCTGGAGTAAGAGCTGGAATTTTTCTTCTGCTTCCTTCTCCATCCAACTGTGGGTATTGAGTGTTAAAAATTTCATGCTTTTCTCCTAAAACAAGAGGTTGGAAAACAGCTTCCAACCTCAAGTATATTACAATTCTACTTTAGCAACTGCTGTTTTAGCTGCAAGAGAACCAGTTTGTTCTAATTTAACAGATTTGAGAACATCTCCATTTGTGAAGACAACAACTGTTGAAGTTTCACGACCTGCCGCACGGATAGCATCCAAGTCAGCTGTGACAAGAAGATCACCAGCAGCAACCTTTTGTCCTTCAGAAACGTGAACTGTGAATGGTTTACCTTCAAGGCTTACAGTATCCAAACCGATGTGAACAAGTACTTCAAGACCTGCTTCAGTCACAAGACCAAGAGCGTGTTTTGTTGGGAAGATACTTGATACAGTACCAGAAACTGGAGATACGATATTTCCATTGGCTGGTTCTACTGCAAAACCATCACCCATCATTTTTTGAGCAAAAACTGGGTCTTTCACTTGTTCCAAGGCAATGACTTGACCATCAGCTACTGAGTAAACTTCCTCAGTTACACCCTTGAAATGTACAGTATTTTGTTGAGCTTCCGTCATTTGGCTTGGAAGAGTTTCAGGAATTACTTCACCTGAGTCAAGGATATCTTGGATATCAGATTTCAACACGTCAGCTTTTGGTCCATAGATAGCTTGGACACCTTGTCCTTTCATGACAAGTCCCATAGCTCCTTCTGCTTTCCATTCTTCCTCAGTACCAACGCGATCTGCATCCTTAACAGTTACACGAAGACGAGTCATACATGCATCTACATCTACGATGTTTGCACGACCACCAAGAAGGTTAATGATATTTACAGCTTGAGAAGCAGCGGCAACTTTTGTTTCACCTGAAGCTGCATCTTCTGATGCTCCTTCAGCAGTTTCATAGTTTCCGTTACGTCCTGGAGTTGCGTAGTTGAATTTCTTAATCATGAAGTTCGCGATGAAGTACATGATCACTGCAAAGAGGACAGTTACCCAGATAAAGTTAATAATATCCATACCAAGACCAGCGTTGATAGCTAGCGGAGTACGAGTCAAGAATTCAATTGAACCGAATGAGTGCATACGAAGGTGAACAATATCCGCCATAGCAAAGGCAGCACCTTGAACAAGAGCATACACTAGGTAAAGAGGCGTTGCGATAAACATAAACATATACTCGATAGGTTCAGTAACCCCTGTCAAGAATGTTGCAAGGGCTGTCGCAATCATCATACCCTTGTATTGGTGTTTCTTGTCAGCATCAACATTGCGGTAGATAGCAACGATGACACCCATCAAGATACCGAATGAACCGATCATTTGACCAACTTTGAAACGAGCTGGAGTGATAGTTGTAAGAAGGTGTTGGTATTGGTCAGCATTTGAACCTTTAAGGTTAACAAGGTCTGTCACCCAAGCAAGCCAAAGTGGGTCTTGACCAAATACTTGTGTACCTTTTGCTGCTCCAGTAAGGATTTCGTATGTTCCACCAAGAGCTGTATAGTTCATTGGGATAGTGAGCATGTGGTGAAGACCAAATGGCAAGAGCAAACGTTCCAAGGTACCATACAAGAATGGTGCGAGAATTGGTGCAGTTTCTTGTGAGTTGGCAATCCAAATACCAAAGCTATTGATACCTGTTTGAACTACTGGCCAGAAAGCAGCAAGTGCAATCGCTGCAATTGTTGAACGAAGAATAACGACAAATGGTACAAAACGTTTACCATTAAAGAATGAAAGTGCGTCTGGAAGTTTACGGTAGTTGTAGTATTTGTTATAGGCAGTTGCCCCTACAAAACCTGAGATAATCCCTACGAAGACACCCATGTTAAGGGCTGGTGCTTCAAGAACACTGATAAAGTAATCAGCAACTTTGATTGTTCCACCAAAGAGAGTAGTGACCATAGCCTCAGGGTTTTTCAGCATATCACCTGTAACACCGAAGATAGTACCTGTGATACGGTTAATCAAGATGAAGGCAAGACCAGCAGCAAAAGCACCACCAGCACGCTCTTTAGCCCAGCTGCCTCCGATAGCAAGGGCAAACAAGATATGAAGGTTACCAATAACCCCCCAACCAATTTGCTCAAGGATTCCACCTGTAATCACTAGTGGAGCAAAGTTAGGGTTAATCATGACGAGTGACTTACCGATTGAGATCATCAATCCAGCGGCTGGCATAACAGCGATAACCACCATCAAAGCCTTACCGAATTTCTGCCAAAACTCGAAAGACAAGACATTTTTGAATGTAGCTTTCATCATTCAAATCT
Source organism: Streptococcus mitis (assembly GCF_003942695.1). GTDB lineage: Bacteria > Bacillota > Bacilli > Lactobacillales > Streptococcaceae > Streptococcus > Streptococcus mitis_BD. Next base: position 114,104 of record NZ_RJNU01000006.1, on the reverse strand, counting down.
CCTTTATTTTATTTAGGCAAACGTTTTACGAAAACGTTTGCACTTGTTTATAATTTAATTATACCACTTTATTTTTTTTTGTAAAGGCTTTTATAAAAAAATTTTCCGTTTTTCTTAAATTTTTATACAAGCGCTAAATTTCAAGTTCAAGTTAGCCAGCAAGCAGTCTTCTCTGGGCGACTTGTAGTCCAAGCATTTTTTAGGATAGTTATTGATCCAGTTTTCGATGGAGGCGACTTCTTTGGAAGTCGTTTTCTTGGTTCCTTTAGGTAACCATCTACGAATGAGCCTGTTGTGATTCTCATTGGTTCCCCTTTCCCAAGAGGCATAGGGGTGGGCATAGTAGATATGTTCCTTAGAAAACACATCAGATAAGCGGTTGAATTCGGCTCCATTATCTGCCGTGATGGAAAGAATCTTGTGTTGTCTTAAGATAAGTTTTAGAGCCTGATTGACAGACTCAGCGATTTTATTTGGAATTGATCGAATGATTTGGTGTCTGCTCCTTTGATCCGTCAAGGCCAGTAGACAGTAGTTTTTCGCTTTGAAACGTCCCTTTCCAATACATTGTAGGACTGTACCACGCTTGATTTCATTGTGGATGGTCTGAGGAGCTTTTCCAAGTAGAGAGGCGATTTCTCTATTTGATTTCTCTTCTAATTTCCATCGTTCGATTAAGCGACGACTATGGATTGTCAAGTGTTTAGCTTTTGTAGTATAGTTGATTTGCATCTCTGTGCCTTTCTTGTGTTTGTGGTGAACAACAAGTCTAACACAGAGGTGTTTTCTTATGCCTATAACTAGATTTCATTTGACAACATTGACTAGTTGAACCAGCTCATTTTTAGGAAAGTTGGCTGGCTAACTTCATTATAGAACTTTCAATTTTTATACAAGCGCTAAAAGAAGAAGCTCTATAATATTTGTAGTGGGTAACCCCCTATAGATATTATGGAGCCTATTTTGTTGTAGAAAAAAAGTCCCATAAGATCTATAATGAAAAGCGACCAAACCATCATTAGAAAGAATCATATGGAACTATTACATTTTATCACAAAACTACTCGATATTAAAGACCCTAATATCCAGATTCTAGATATCATCAATAAGGATACTCACAAGGAAATCATCGCTAAACTGGACTATGACGCCCCATCTTGTCCTGATTGCGGAAGTCAAATGAGGAAATATGACTTCCAAAAACCTTCTAAGATTCCTTACCTTGAAATAACTGGTATGCCTACTAGAATTATCCTTAAAAAGCGTCGTTTCAAGTGCTATCATTGCACGAAAATGGCGGTGGCTGAGACTTCCCTCGTCAAGAAAAAGCACCAAATCCCTCGTATTATCAACCAAAAAATTGCTCAAAAGTTGATTGAAAAGACGTCTATGACCGATATTGCTTATTCAGCTGGCCATTTCAACTTCAACTGTCATTCGCAAGCTCAATGACTTCCGTTTTAAACATGATTTTTCTCGTCTTCCAGAGATTATGTCTTGGGATGTTGAAACAGTCAGGGGAGTGACTGTTTCAATCGGGAGATGAAGATGAGTTTCATTGCGCAAGATTTTGACAAGCTCAATATCATCACTGTCCTTGAGGGAAGAACACAAGCTGTCATCCGAAATCACTTTCTGCGCTACGATAGAGCTATTCGCTGTCAGGTAAAAATTATTACTATGGATATGTTTAGTCCTTACTATGACTTGGCTAAACACCTTTTTCCATGTGCTAAAATCGTTCTAGATCGCTTTCACATCGTTCAACATCTTAGCCGTACTATGAATCGCCTTCGCATCCAAATCATGAATCAATTTGAACGAAAATCCCATGAATACAAGGCTATCAAACGTTACTGGAAGCTCATTCAACAAGATAGCCGTAAACTCAGCGATAAGAGATTTTATCGCCCTACTTTTCGTATGCACTTAACGAATAGAGAAATTCTAGACAAGCTTTTGAGCTATTCCGAAGACTTAAAACACCACTATAATCTCTATCAGCTCTTGCTTTTTCACTTTCAGAATAAGGAACCGAAGAAATTTTTCGGACTCATTGAGGACAACCTAAAGCTGGTTCATCCTCTTTTTCAGACTGTCTTACAAACCTTTCTCAAGGACAAAGAGAAAATCGTCAACGCCCTTCAGTTACCTTATTCCAACGCAAAATTGGAAGCAACGAATAATCTTATTAAACTCATTAAACGAAATGCCTTTGGTTTTCGGAACTTTGAAAACTTCAAAAAAAAGGATTTTCATCGCTCTCAACATCAAAAAAGAAAGGACGAAATTCGTCCTTTCTCGATCTTAGCTGACTTCAACCCACTACAGTTGACAAAGAGCCGTTTATTTCCGCTTTCTCGCAATCAAGTGAATCGGTGTTCCCTCAAAGACAAAGGCCTTGCGGATTTGATTTTCCAAAAAACGCAGGTAAGAGAAGTGCATGAGTTCTTCTTCGTTAACAAAGATGACAAAGGTTGGTGGTTTGGTTGCCACTTGGGTTGCGTAGAAGATTTTGAGTCGTTTCCCTTTGTCTGTCGGTGTTGGATTGATAGCAATGGCATCCATGATAACATCGTTCAAGACAGCTGATGGGATACGGGTGTTTTGGCTTTCACTGATTTGCTTAATCATCTCAGGCAGTTTGTGGAGACGTTGCTTGGTCAAAGCTGAAACAAAGACAATCGGTGCGTAAGGCAGGTATTGGAACTGCTCACGGATGTCTTCTTCCCAGTTCTTCATGGTATGGTTGTCTTTCTCAAGTGTATCCCACTTGTTGACCACGATAATCATTCCTTTACCTGCTTCGTGGGCGAAACCTGCGATACGCTTGTCATACTCGCGAATACCTTCTTCTGCATTGAGCACCATCAAAACCACGTCAGAACGGTCAATAGCACGCATGGCACGCATGACAGAGTACTTCTCCGTATTTTCATAGACTTTACCAGACTTACGCATACCAGCTGTGTCAATCATGGTAAACTCTTGGCCATCCGCATCTGTAAAATGGGTATCAATGGCATCACGAGTTGTACCAGCAACGGGACTAGCAATCACACGGTCTTCTCCCAAAATAGCGTTGATCAAACTTGATTTTCCAACGTTAGGACGGCCAATCAAGCTAAATTTGATCACGTCTGGATTTTCTTCTTCAACTTCGTGTGGAAGATTTTCCACGATGGCATCCAGCACATCCCCTGTCCCGATACCGTGGACAGACGAAATTGGCAACGGTTCGCCCAAGCCTAGTGCATAGAAATCAAAGATATCATTTCGCATTTCAGGGTTGTCAACCTTGTTAACAGCAAGGATAACAGGTTTATGGGTTTTATAAAGTTTACGGGCTACGTACTCGTCCGCATCTGTGATCCCTTCTTTCCCAGACACCACAAAGACGATGACATCGGCTTCTTCCATGGCAATTTCTGCTTGGTGCTTGATTTGCTCCATAAAGGGAGCATCGACATCGTCAATCCCTCCCGTATCAATCATACTAAAGGAACGATTGAGCCACTCACCCGTTGCATAGATACGGTCACGTGTCACACCCTCGACATCTTCTACGATTGAAATTCGCTCACCAGCGATCCGATTAAATAGGGTTGATTTCCCAACATTGGGACGTCCCACAATGGCAATAGTTGGTAAGGCCATGTTTTCTCACTTTCTACAATAACTTTTTCTGTTCTAGATTCTTCCGAGTTGAACTAGGTTCGGCTTGACCAAACTGCTCTGCCAAACGTTGACTCCAAGAGGTCGTCGCACGCGCACCAGCATAGTCTGCCTGTACTTTGTCATAGTCCAAAATCGCCGCTACTGGCTGTTCTTGGTATTCCTCTTCAAATACCACTTGGTTCAAAGGCAGTCTTGGTTTGACATCGTGTTGTTGATCTGGCACGCCAAGGGCAATCCCAAAAACAGGGTAGGTATAGTCAGGCAGGTTAAAAAGCTCTGCCACTTCTTCTGACTTGTAACGGACCAAACCGATGATAACACCACCATATCCCAGACTCTCTGCTGCAAGCAAGGTATTTTGCCCCGCAAGCGCAGCGTCAACAGACGTGATAAGGAGACCTTCCACTCCTTGAGGTTGGAAAGTGTCCGTATGAAGGCTTGCTCCCTTTTCAGCTCGGTTCAAGTCACCGACAAAAAGCAAAAAGGCAGCTGACTGGCGAATGGCTTCCTGGGGAACCAGTTCATAAAGAGCATCTTTCTTCTCTTGACTACGTACAAGAATCACAGAGTAGGATTGGAAATTTTTCCAAGATGACGCCATTTGTCCAGCAGTCAAAATCTCGTCCAAGTCTGCTTGAGGAATCTCTTGTTCCTTAAAACGACGAACTGAAGTATGAGCTTTCATCAGTTTAATGGTTTCTATCATCGGCGATTTTCTCCTTCTAGTCTCGTTTCCTCAGCCAAATAACGGATTCGTTCCATGACCCGTCTAGCTTCCCAAGTCTCGTCATTTCCATTCTTTCCTTTGGCAAAATGTTTTTCCAAATCTTGGAAATTAAAGTTGGAAGTAAAGAAGGTCGGCAAATCTTCCTGCATGCGGTACTGGAGAATAACTTGGAGAATCTCATCACGTACCCAAGGAGTCGACTGCTCTGCACCAATATCATCCAAGACCAAGACCTCTGCTAATTTGATCTCATCCACCAAGGTCTTCACAGTTCCTTCACCGATAGCATTTTTCACATCAATGACAAAACTTGGATAGTGAAGAATGGTTGTTGAAGCACCACGTTTTTCAGATAGGTCATGGGCCAGGGCCGCCATCATGAAGCTCTTACCGACACCAAAATCTCCATAAAGATAGAGACCTTTTCGGATACTTGGGTAAAGGTCAACAAAAGAATAGAGTCTCTCAAAAATCGGCAACCGTCCTAGATCATCCAGGTCAATCTGAGCCAACTTCGCTTTCTTGAGACTTGCTGGTAGATTGATCAACTTGAGACGATTCTTAATTGCAGCCTCTTTTTCAGCCGCGATTAGTTCTGGTGTTTCTTCATAAGACACATCCGCATAACCGTGATTCATGACCAAGATAGGCTTGTAGCCACGCGCTATATAGTCCGCATCCCCACGAAGAAACTTGTCCCGTTCTGTGATGTATTGATTGAACTTGGAGATGCTACGATTTAACTCCTCTGGACTGAGGGATTCTTTCTGGATAAAAGCCGCTACATCTGGGTCTTTCATAATCTGCTGGACTAGGTCCTGATACTGAAAACGACTTGTCTGACGTTTGATAACGTCACCCACACTTTCCATCTAGTCTCCTCCTTCTTCTAATCGGGCTAACATTTCTTGTTTTTTGCGTTCTAGTTCCAGACGAGTTTCCTCGCTGGTTTGATTTTTATATTCTGGATTACTCCACTTGGGAACATTGGTCTTAGTCGAGCTAGTTTTCGATTTTTGGTCTTCTTGCCCTTTTTGCTGGTGTTCTCGAATCCGAAGCACGGCTTCCTCAGCTGTCCGAATCTTGCGATAGGCATAGTCGTTGGCGACTTTCATAGCATATTTTTCATTAACATTAGCCGAATCAACCTTGTTAAAGGTTAAAAGCAAGACGATATTGATGACTTCGTCCAACAAGCCTAAAGACGCCATCTGGTGAAGGAGTTCTCTTTCACTTTGGGTGATGTTTCCCTTACGTGTTTGCTTGATTTCGGCTAGAAACTGAAGGGGAGTTTTGTTTTTGGCTTCCCTTATAATGGTCATTTCTTTGGGACTAAAGTCAGAAGAAACCTGCTTTTGCGCTATCTTTTCACGCATTCGTTTGACTGAGATGACTTGAGCCACCGCTGTCGCCTTGGCTAATTGATAGGTTTCAAACCAAGTCCATTTTTTTTCATCTGCAATGGCAAACAATTCCAAAACATCTGCCTGCTCATTTTCAAAACGCAAGCCATCTCGAGCCATCAGGCGCTGGAAATGTTCCAAGTCAAAATCATTTTTCATCTTGATTTTTGACTCGATTGGTGTCACTTCTTCAGTCAGGGTTGGAAAGACTTGACTCAAAGAAACCGAGAGTACTTCTCCCTCACTTGGAACCTGCTTCATGGCAGAAACAGCTGTATCACCTATCTTTTTCTCCAAAAGTCTACTATAGACAGAATGACTTAGGAATTCCTGACTGGAAAGGGGAGAATGAAGCTGCAATTCATAGGCCTCTCCCTTTTGATAAAGGGTTAACAAGTCCACAGCAGATAAGATTTTAAAAGACTGGAGGAGCGTATTCATCCCGAAGTTCAAATGATTAAGAATGTTGGCAAAAAGGTATTCCTTTTGCCCTCCATCCCAAAAGGTAATGGCATATAGATAGAGGCTCAGCGCCTCCTGACCGATAATCGGGAGGTAGCACTGCACCAGAGAAGAGGTATCTTGCGACACCCGATTATTCTTTAGAAAAGAAAAACGGTCATTTGGCTTCATTTACTTTTCCTTTTTCTTCTTAGAGGACTGGGTGATCTGCTGGAGCAGACTCTCCAACTCACTCACATCCTTAAAGCTACGGTAAACACTGGCAAAACGAACATAGGTAATCTCATCCAGCTCCGCCAATTCTTCCATGACTAAAGAACCAATATATTCACTTTGGATCTCATTCTCACTGCGACTGCGGAGTTTTTGCTCGATACGATTGACCACCATGTTGATTTCATCACTTGACACAGGGCGCTTCTGGGCTGAGCGGATAATCCCATTAAAGATTTTATCTCTCGAAAACTGCTCTCGTGTACCGTCTTTTTTGACGACAACCAGCGTTCTTTCTTCTACTCTTTCATAGGTTGTAAAACGATGCTGACACTCGTCGCACTCACGTCTTCGACGGATGGTATTTCCTTCTTCGGCTTGTCGACTATCAACAACACTAGACTTGGTAGCCCCACATTTTGGACAACGCATGCATTTCCCTCCTTGTCGTTTTCTTTTCATTATACCATTTTTTGAGCAATTCCCAAAACAATTCTTATTTTTACTTGACAAGTTTTTTGTTTTATTGTATTATTTAATTAGAACAATAAAGACATAGAAAGGAGACTATGATGTCCTGGTCATTTGATAATACAAAACCGATTTATTTACAGATTATGGAAAAAATCAAACTACAGATTGTTTCCCATGAACTGGAACCCAACCAACAGCTCCCAACCGTAAGGGAACTAGCGAGCGAGGCTGGGGTCAATCCCAACACAATTCAGCGTGCCTTGTCTGATCTTGAGCGCGAGGGCTTCGTTTATAGCAAGAGGACTACTGGTCGTTTTGTCACTGAGGACTTAGATCTCATCGTTCAGTCCCGCAAACAGCTTTCTGAGGAGCAACTGAAAAACTTTGTAACGGGCATGCTTCAATTCGGCTATCAAAAAGAAGAACTGCCAAGTGTGCTTAGCGAATACATCAAAGGAGTGTAAAATTATGACATTACTAGCATTTGAAAATGTATCCAAATCCTATGGGGCTACAGCAGCCCTTAACAATGTTTCCCTTGAGATTCCCGCTGGAAAAATCGTCGGACTTCTCGGTCCAAACGGATCTGGAAAAACAACCTTGATCAAGCTGATCAACGGACTTCTCCAACCAGACCAAGGTCGTGTCCTCATTAACAACATGGACCCAAGTCCTGCTACCAAAGCCATTGTCTCTTATCTACCAGACACGACTTATCTGAATGAACAGATGAAAATCAAAGAAGCACTGACCTACTTTAAAACTTTCTACCAAGATTTCAATCTTGAGCGGGCTCAGCATCTTTTAGCAGATCTTGGCATTGATGAAAACAGTCGTCTCAAGAAATTGTCAAAAGGAAACAAGGAAAAGGTTCAGCTCATCCTGGTTATGAGCCGTGAAGCTCGTCTCTACGTGCTCGACGAACCGATCGGAGGCGTGGATCCGGCGGCCCGTGACTATATCTTGAACACCATCATCAACAACTACTCACCAACTTCAACTGTCTTGATTTCTACCCACTTGATTTCAGATATTGAGCCGATCTTGGACGAAATCATCTTCCTAAATAACGGAAAAGTCGTCCGTCAAGGAAATGTAGATGATATTCGTTACGAGTCAGGTGAGTCGATTGACCAGCTCTTCCGCCAGGAGTTCAAAGCTTAGTTAAAGGAGATTATTATGTTTTGGAATTTAGTTCGTTATGAATTTAAAAATGTTAACAAATGGTATCTAGCTCTCTACGGTGCTGTGCTTGCAATTTCGGTTTTGATTGGTGCATCCATTTCTGGCATTAGTCAGACCTACACTAGCTATGGTAATGATCCCTACTATCTGTTAGGCTTTCTGATCTTAGTTTTTGGTGGGCTCAGCGTTACTCTCTGGATTGCGACGATCTTTCTAATCGTTCGACGCTTCAAGGGAAGTGTCTACGATCGTCAGGGCTATCTTACATTGACTCTGCCCGTCTCTGAACACCAGATCATCACCGCCAAATTACTAGGTGCTCTCATTTGGTCAATCATAAGCTATATTGTATTTATCTTGAGTATCATTATTATCTTCTCACTCACCCCTGTAGTGAAAGATTTGCCACTCCTCTATCGATTTATCTCTCCTTATCTCGGTTACGGTTGGCTCTATGCCCTCTCTCTTCTGGTCGGTTCAATTACTTGGATTTTATCTATTTACCTTTGTATCTCAATTGGTCAACTATTTAACGAGTATCGTACCGCTATGGGAATTTTAGCCTATATCGTGCTTAACATCGTGATTGGCTATATTTCTATCTTCTTCCGAATGGATTATGACTTTAACCTCCTAATCAGCGTTGATATCCTCAAAGATTTCATTCTAGCAATTATCTACTATCTCGGTACCTACTATATCTTGAAAAATAAGGTTAACTTGCAATAAAAAACGCCCAGCTTACAAGAGCTGGGTTTTGCTTTAACTCAATATCAAACTGGCTACAATAGGGCTGACAAAGACATAGAGAATACCGGTGACACCGATAGCCAAGCCACCCATGGCTCCTGCTACAGAACCGTATCGAAAGGCTGTTCCCGTTCCAACAGCATGCCCTGTTCCTCCAAGAGAAAGTCCCACTGCAACCGGATCGTCAATTTTCAACCACTTCAAAAGGGTTGGGCCGATAACACTGGTCAAAATCCCAGTTGCCACTACGACGACCAAGGTCACAGTCGTTAAACCTTGCAATTTTTCTGTGATTCCCACTGCCATGGCGGTTGTCACTGACTTGGGAAAGAGAGAAATGGCTAGGAAAAAGTCCATGCCAAATATTTTCGCCACTATGGCAGTGAAACTAGTATTGACAACTACTGCTAGCAGACTACCAAAGAGAATACTCCGAGCATGGTGCTTCATCAGGTGAAAACTTTTATAAAGCGGAATCCCTAGAGCCACTGTTGATGGGACTATCAAGTTATTCAGATAAACCCCACCTTGGTAGTAATCTTGGTAAGAAATACCCGTCACCTTTAGAAAGATGATAATGAAAATAGCTGACAAAAGCAAAGGCGTCGTCAATGGATGGGGAAAACGTCTGTAAATCAACATCCCCACTAGATAAGCTAGTATAGACAATGCAATCCCAAACAGAGGATTGGATACAAATTCGCTCATTTGGCATCTCCTTTCTCATAATCTCCCTCAAACCGTCTCTTGATGAACTGAACCACTAGGGCGATGAGGATAATGTTGATGACAGCCGCAAAAAAGACAATCAAGACAATGGGCAAGAGATAGGGGGCAATCACATCAAACTTTTCCATGATTCCCACTGCTGGTGGCAAAAAGAGAATGGTCATATTAGCCAGCAGAAAATTCCCCACCATATTGACATGCCTGGTCCTTAGCCACTTGAACTGTAAAGCTAGAAATAGAATAATCAAACCGATAATACTACCTGGGATAGGCAGATGAAAGAAACTGGAGATTCCCTCACCGATTAGAGAAATCACAAAGAGAATCATTAATTGAACATATAACTTCATCTCAAACTCCTTGAAATAGAATTCTTGCATACCAGTTTACTCTTTTTTCAGAAAATTTCAAGGAAATATCGAAATTTTTCTTTCTTGCAAGGATTAGCTAAAAGTAGTATAATCATTGCATGCGCAATCATCTTATGTTGCAAAGACAGTCAGTAATGACTTTGCTATTTTTACTTTGAAAAGAAAGGAGAAAGCAATGACCTATTTGGAAAAGTGGTTTGACTACAATCGCCGTCAAAAAGAAATGGAAGCCTTATTGGAAGAAACCATTGCCCAGCAGAGTGAACAAAGGCTGACTTTAAAAGAGTTTTACCTGCTCTACTATCTGAATCTAGCCCAAGAAAAATCTCTACGACAAATTGACCTGCCAGATAAACTCCATCTCAGCCCGAGCGCTGTTTCTCGAATGGTGGCCCGACTAGAAGAGAAAAACTGCGGTTTGGTTAGTCGCCGATGTTGCGATCAGGATAGACGGGCTAGTTTTATCTGCCTGACTGATGAGGGACAAACAGCTCTATCTTACCTGCAAAAGGCCGTCGAGGAAAGACTGGAAACCAGTCTTGACTTCATTTCTTAATCAGATTTTTTAAAAAAGTTGCGTGCGCAATCATTTTTCTTGACATTCCTCTGTTCAAGGAGTACAATAAAGTCAAGATCGAATAAAGGAGTTTTATATGATCGAAATTACCTACCTAGACGCCAGCAAACAAGAGAGAACTATGACTTTCGAATCTTATGAAGAATTTGAACGTTCTCAACAAGCCTGCCTTATCGGCGTCGCAGACTATTACCCAGTTCAAAAATTAACCTATAATGGTCATGATTTGGACTACCATGGGACTTATGGAGATGTCTTCTTCTATCTCATGAAACAAGATTTGAGCCAATATAACTAAAAAAGGAGAAATACAATGGCAAAAGCAATTACAGATGCAACATTTGAACAAGAAACAAAAGACGGTTTGGTCTTGGTAGACTTCTGGGCAACTTGGTGTGGCCCATGTCGTATGCAAGGTCCGATCTTGGATAAATTGTCTGAAGAACTTTCAGAAGATGTCTTGAAAATCGTTAAAATGGACGTTGATGAAAATCCAAACACAGCTCGTGCCTTTGGAATCATGTCTATCCCAACCCTTCTCTTCAAAAAAGACGGCCAAGTGGTGAAACAAGTTGCTGGCGTACATACTGCAGAACAAATCAAGGCCATCGTTGCTGAATTGAGCTAATCACACTAGAGACCAAGTGCTTTATTTGGTCTCTTTTTTCTTGCCCTTTGCCATTTTTTAAAAAATATGCTAGACTGTATGTAGAATATTACGATGTTTGGGACATGCCATCGCTAAAAAAAACCTCTACTTGGTATTTTTTAGCTCCCCTCAAGGGAGCTTTTTGCGTGCTCTGAACATTTCCCATTTTGGAAGGAGTACTATGAAACGTCAATCAGCCTTGGTCGTCTTTAGCGGCGGTCAAGATTCCACAACCTGCCTCTTTTGGGCTAAAGAACACTATGAAACAGTCGAAGCCGTCACCTTTGCCTACGGCCAACGCCATCATCTCGAAATTCAAGTTGCCGAAGAAATCGCTAAGGAACAAGGCATTCGTCATCACATCTTGGATATGTCTCTACTGGGACAAATCACTGAAAATGCCTTGACTTCTGATTTGGAGATTGAGCAAAAAGAGGGAGAGATTCCCAATACCTTTGTTGACGGTCGCAACCACCTCTTTCTGTCCTTTGCGGCAGTTCTTGCTAAGCAACGAGGCATTATAGACATCGTCACAGGTGTCTGCGAGACAGACTTCTCAGGCTACCCTGATTGTCGAGATGTCTTTGTCAAATCCCTTAATGTTACTCTCAACCTTGCCATGGATTACGACTTTGTTATCCAAACACCTCTCATGTGGCTGGACAAGGCTGAAACTTGGGAATTAGCCGACCAACTCGGTGCCTTTGACTATGTTCGTGAAAAGACCTTGACCTGCTACAACGGAATTATTGGAAGTGGCTGTGGAGATTGCCCAGCCTGCCACCTACGTCAGCATGGCCTTGATGTTTATCTCTCACAGAAAGGAGAGGGCTAATGTTTTTTGCACCCAAAGAAATCAAACAGGAAACTGGGGAATCTCTTGTCTACAATCCTCACAGAACCTTGGTATCAAAAGAGTTCACCTTCGATGCTGCCCACCACCTCTTTCACTATGAGGGAAAATGCAAATCCCTGCACGGACACACCTATCATTTGCAAATCGCTGTCAGTGGATTTTTAGATAAACGGGGCATGACCTACGATTTTGGAGACATTAAAGCGATCTACAAGAACTTCTTAGAGCCCCACTTGGATCATCGCTATCTCAATGAAACCCTGCCTTATATGAACACAACTGCTGAAAATATGGTTTACTGGATTTTCCAAACCATGAGCCAAGAGTTGCCAGACGAACGCAGTCTCCGTTTGGAATACGTTCGCCTCTATGAAACTCCGACTGCCTTTGCAGAGTTTAGACGGGAGTGGTTAGATGACTAGGGAACGTGTCCTCAAACTACCGGTTCTTGAAATTTTCGGGCCAACCTTTCAAGGTGAAGGTCGTGCTATCGGGCAGAAAACCATGTTTGTCCGCACTGCTGGTTGCGACTACCACTGCGACTGGTGCGACTCTGCCTTTACTTGGGATGGTTCTGAAAAACCTACTCGTATGACAGCTGACGAAGTCATTGCCGCCTTAGATAAGCTGGGAAGCTACGACTATGTAACCCTGTCTGGGGGAAATCCTACTATCCTAGCAGCCAACATGGCTCAACTCGTCACCAAGCTCAAGGAACGTGGTGTCACTCTGGCTGTTGAGACCCAAGGCTCTCGCTGGCAAAATTGGTTAAAAGACATCGACCAAGTCACTCTGAGCCCCAAACCTCCTTCCTCCAAGATGGAAGTTAACTTCGAGACTTTAGACTTTATCGTTTCCCAATTGGATCCAGACAAGGTCACCTTTAAAATCCCTGTCTTTGATGATGCCGATTTGGCCTTTGCTAAAGGGATTCAAGAACGTTACCAACCAGATGTTCTCTTCTTATCGGCTGGAAATCCTGAGCCCAAGGCTACAGGTAATATCGTCCAAGACCAACTAGACCGCCTCAAAGAACTCTGGGAACGCATCGCTGCTGACGATAGCTGGGGCAATGTCCGCGTCCTTCCTCAACTTCATACCCTCCTCTACGACAACCAGCGTGGTGTTTAAATTAGAAAGAAAAAATCATGTCACAACAAGAAGAAATGAAAAATCTAAGCCTACTGGGCAACAAAGAAACTACCTACATTTTTGACTATCAACCAGAAGTCCTCGAATCCTTTGACAATCGTCATGTGGAAAATGACTATTTCATCAAATTCAACTGTCCTGAATTTACCTCCCTGTGCCCTATCACTGCTCAGCCAGACTTTGCAACCATTTATATTTCCTACATTCCTGACAAGCTCTGTGTCGAGTCAAAATCCCTCAAACTCTACCTCTTTAGCTACCGAAATCATGGAGATTTTCATGAAAACTGTATCAACACTATCGGGAAAGACTTGGTCAATCTACTAGACCCTCGCTATTTAGAAGTCTGGGGAAAATTCACTCCGCGCGGTGGCATCTCAATCGACCCCTACTACAACTACGGTAGACCTGGAACCAAGTATGAAGGCTTGGCAGAACAGCGTCTCTTCCAACACGACCTCTATCCGGAGAAAATTGACAACCGCTAATACTCTTCGAAAATCTCTTCAAACCGCGTCAACGTCGCCTTGCCGTATATATGGTTACTGACTTCGTCAGTTCTATCCACAACCTCAAAACAGTGTTTTGAGCTGACTTCGTCAGTTTCATCTACAACCTCAAAGCAGTACTTTGAGCAACCTGCGGCTAGTTTCTTAGTTTGCTCTTTGATTTTCATTGAGTATAAACAGATACGAAAAAGCCCTGTTCCTCAAACTGAGGAGCAAGGCTTTTTGAGTTTCAATTATTCTTCTGTTCCAAGAAAGTTTTTCGCAACAAGAGCTGCAAGAACGCCACCAACGATTGGCGCAAGGATGAAAATCCATACTTGTTGAAGGGCTTCGCCACCTACCAAGACGGCTGGTGCCAAGCTACGAGCTGGGTTTACTGAAAGTCCAGTGATGTTCAATCCCACAAGGATCATAGCTGTCAATGACAAACCAATGACCAAACCAGCGATTGCGCCATTGCCCTTGCTTTCTGAAGTCACGGTCATGATAACCAAGACAAACAAGAAGGTTGCGATGGCTTCAAACAGGAAACCACCAAAGGCAGTTACACCGTTTGCCAAGGCATTTTCACCAAGACTAGCAGTTGACATTCCTGAGTTAGACAAGAGGAAGAATACCGCAGCTGAAGCAAGGAAAGCACCAACTACTTGTCCAAGGATGTAGTTTACAAGCTCAGAAGATGACAAACGTTTGTTAACAAACATAGCGATAGAAACAGCTGGATTCAAGTGAGCCCCTGAAACAGTTCCGATTGAGTAAGCTGCAACCACAATTGCCAGACCAAAGGCAAAAGCAATTCCAAGGTGTCCAAGACCTTCAACACCATTTCCAAAAACAACAGCTCCTGTTCCAATGAACACAAGCATAAATGTACCGATTAATTCAGCAACAAATTTTTTCATGATAAGTCTCCTTTTTTCAAACTATGTATTAGTCTATCAGAAGAAGGAAAGGGTTTCAAGAAAATTGACTGGAAAGTTTTTTGAAAATCATAAAATGACCAGCTAATCTCTAGTATTGAAAAGATTGAATAGCTTCTTTTAACTCATCTTGTAAAAAGTTTTTCTGATCAAGTTTGACATAGACTTCCAACAGACAGGATCTGAAGTTGGAAAATTTATAAAAATCTTCCCTCTCTTCTATTGGAAAGTCAACAGTTTTTATCCAAGAAGCTACTTTTTCCTGCTCTAATTTTCCTTGCAAAATGGGTTCATAAAGTACTCTCGCTAAGCGCCAATCCTCATCATTTGTAAAACGAATGGTAATTCGTTTAAATAGTTGACCCAGTACATCAAATACTTCATGATCTCTATTTTTAGGAAAATATGGATGACAAACGACTTCCGTCAAGAGATCCGCTCCATGCGCAAAAGCGTGAACCCAACCATACTGACTTGAAAAACCTGTCGTATCCTTTTCTTTTTTTAGGTAATACAAACCTTGAGATAGCATAGCATTTCTTATATCAGCTTTTAAACCTTTATAGAAAAGAGAGTGCTCGTTACCATCTGCAGACAAAAGATTGGCATAAATAAGTGCCCTAAAAGAACGTTTAAGAGCTGAAACTCCTCTACTATCAATCTCTTTGTATAGACCTTCATCAGAGGAGACCTCTTCTGAGATAAACTGAAACTGCTCAAGGGTAAACAACTCTTCTTGAATCCCTCTAGCCAAACTCGTAAAAACAAGTTCGTCTCGAATTTCTGGAGAGGGATCTCCCAAGTGCTCAAGTAACCACTGAATTTCTTCTCGGCTATAGCTTGGTTTTTCTTCTGTCACTTTTCTTTGTAATACTTGATACATCCCTAGTACCTCTGGATTTCTATTAGCTTATCAAAAAGTCATCCGTAGATGACTTTCTTTCTTATTCTGTTTTCGATGGACGTTTTCCTGCTGCAATTGCATCTGCTTCTGTCATCTCAACAACGTTAGCTTTATTAGTTTTTGAAGGCATTCTATCCTTACTATACCAATAAACTTTTGATTTCCCATTGTTTGCAACATAGACAATTCTATCTTGCTGTTGAGCTTTGGTTTCAGCTTCCTGTGCAATTCTTTTTTCTTCCTCTTTTTGAGAAATTGATGATTCAACCGCACCTATCCTATCAAGCAACTCTGTCTTTTTATCGTTATTTTCAATCTGATTAACTGTTTCTTTAGCAGACTTCACTTGACTCGCATCTTGACTTTCTTCCAATTGTTTGACTAGGGTTTCACCTTTTTCTTGCAACTCCTTTGCAGCTTTTTCTTTAGCAATTCTCTCTTCTTCTGCTTTTTCTTTAGCTTTTTTCTCTTCTTCGACTCGTTTTGCTTCCTCTGTACTAGATGAAGCATCTGTGGTTGATGCTGTCGGAGTAGTAGATGTCGCAGTCTGCTTAGTTTCTGATTGAGAAGATGAAATTTTCTTTGTGACTGTTGGAGTTTGAAGAGCAACTGCAACAAAACTAACAATGAAAAGCCCTATCATTAGATTTCTTTTTCGGATATCTGGTGCTTTCTTTACAAAATACCAAATACCAAACCCACTCAAAACAAGATAGAGAGTAGGCAAAGCAATCAATAAAATGATGCCCAAAAAGACTAGGCCTATTTTGATAAAGAGCATTCTTTGGGGATTTTGTTCCAGCCATTTTTTGATTCTATTCATATCGTTCTCCTAGGAGTCTGTCTAAACTCTACTCCCCCAACTCAGCGCTATAAGCAATAATCTGGTCAACTGTATCAGACAAGAATTGGATGGTATCACGGAGTGGTTTATCTGTAGAGATATCTGCTCCGATAATCATGGCTGACTCAAGTGGTGTCTTACTACCACCTGATTTGAGGAGATTGAGCCAGTCTTCGGCTCCAGTTTCTGAATTTTTCAGATGGAGGTAACCCGCAGTCGAGATAACAAGACCAGCAGAGTAAGTGTAGCTATACAAGCCCATGTAGTAGTGAGCTTGGCGCATCCAAGTCAGAGCCGCATCGTCGTCAATTTCAATGGCATCTCCCCAGAAGTCTGTCAAAACTTCCTTCATAATGCTGTTGAGCTTGCTTGCTCCGAAGGTCTCCCCTTCTTCAATCAATGTATAAACCTTACGCTGGAAGGCTGCTTCCAAGAGGTGGGTGATGAAATTATGGAAGTAGGTATCTGTCAAACGATGGGCAAGGGCAAAGCGTTTTTGACGTGGGTCGTCAGATTGGTGCTCCAAGTAATCGCTGAGGAGCAATTCATTGAAGGTTGACGGTGCTTCAACATAGTAGGTAGACATGTGGGCGTTGAAATAGCTTTGGTGATTGTCAGAAAAGATGAATTGACCAGAATGACCGATTTCATGAATCAAGGTATAGACATCGCTCAAACGGCCTGTCCAGCTCATGAGGACATATGGGTGCACGCGATATGGATCCGCCGCATAACCGCCAGAATCCTTGCCACTATTGGCAGCAAAGTCCACCCAGCGCTCTTCTTGATAGCGAGCAACTTCCTGACAATATTCTTGCCCCAAAGGTGCGACTGACTTCATGACCAAATCGTAGGCGTCGTCAATAGTCACTTCAGGATTCAGGGCGCTATCCAAGTCCAATTTCCAGTCTGCAAAGGTCATCTTTTCAAGACCATTAACCTTGGCAACATGCTTGAGGTATCTCTGAGCAACTGGCGCAAAATCCTTCATGATGAGGTCAATCTGACGGTCAAACATGGCACGGTCCACTTCTTGTTCAGCCAGAAGATAATCAAAGACTGAGTCGTAACCCTTCATATCTGCCAGTAGTTTTTCAGACTTGACTTGGGCTAGATAGGCTGTTGCAGCAGTATTTTGGTGCTTACGAAGTCCCTCTGAGAAAGAACGGAAAGATTTCTCACGAACTTCAGCATCCTCATGATTTTGGTAGAAATTCTCATAGGTCACAAAACTGTTTTTGTAGGTCTTGCCATGGGCTTCAAAGTCAGCCATTTCGAAATCCCCAGCTCGCATCTTAGTGTAAATATCCTGCGGACTGTAGAAAACTTCACCAAGATTGGTCAAGGCCTTCTCCACATCAGCCCCTAGATAGTGGGCTTTTTTGATTTTGGCCTGACGAATGGCCGCCGTCAAATGAGGTAATTCACCCAAACGGTCCAAGACTTTCTCATCAGCTTCCACCAAAGCATCGTCAAAAAAGGTCAAGGCTACACTGGCATCTGTTTCAAATTCCATACCAGCTTGGGCAATATTAGCAAATTCTTCATTGCTATAGTCTGTCGTCTGCGGCATAAAACCATAGTTACCAATATGGCTCATCTGAATGTAGATTTGTTCCAATTCCGCAAAGGCCTTTTCAAAATCCTCAAAAGTATGAAGATTATCCTTGTAATCACGGCTAAATTGGTTAATGTCTTCTCGAGCCTTCTCGATTGCATGCAAGAAATCTTCACGATCTTGGTATAGGGCTGTTAAATCCCAAAGTTCCTTCTCTGGAAATTCTGAACGGTGTTTTTGTTCCATCTTCTTCCTCTTATTTCTCTAATTCTAATAAAACACTAAGGGCTGATAAGGCGTAAAGCGGTGCTGTTTCTGCTCGCAAAATGCGAGGGCCAAGTCCTGCTAAGACTGATCCCTTAGCTTCGAAACTCTCAATTTCTGCAGGTGACAGGCCGCCTTCTGGACCAAAGATAAAGAGCAGTTTGGCTCCTTTTTCAAGACCAGAGACCGCTTGTAAGAGCGCAGCGGCTTCACCTTCTTTGGCCGACTCTTCATAAGCCACTACGATGCGGTCAAACTGGTCCAGTTGGGCTAGAAAGTCTGATTTTTTCTCGAAAAGTGTGACACTCGGTACTAGATTACGCTTGCTTTGTTCTGCTGCTCCAAGGGCGATTTTTTCTAGTTTTTCAACCTTTTTATCCAATTTCTTGCCATCCCATTTGGCTACCGACCATTCGGCAGGGAAGGCCCAAATCTGGCTGGCACCCAGTTCGGTTACTTTTTGAGTGATAAACTCCAGCTTGTCTCCCTTGGGAAAGCCAGATGCGATGGTCACTTGGACTGGCAGTTCCACATTGTCATCTAGTTCTTCTACCAATTCAAACTGACGAGCTTCCACATCCAGCACACGCGCCAAGCGCTTGATGCCATCATCAAAGACCAAAGTAACCTCATCATCTTCTTTCAAGCGCATAACCTGAAACATATGCTTGCTGGTTTCCTTGTCCTCGATGGTGACAGGAGAGACTGCACTCCCCTTGACAAAATACTGCTGCATGCTAGCCTCCAATCACACCTGAAATATCCTTGGTTTTCTTAAAGACACAGGCATTCCATTCCCCTTGAACCATGTGGGTTTCAAGGAAAAATCCAGCTGACTCAGCCGACTCGCGCACCATGTCCCACTTGTCCTTGATAATGCCACTCATGATCAGGTAGCCTTCATCCTTGACCAAACGATAGGCATCGTCTGTCAGATGAATGAGAATATCCGCCAAGATATTAGCTACAATCACATCTGCCTCAATCTCAACACCCTTAAGCAAGTCTCCAGCAGCAACGTGGATATTTTCCATTCCAGGGTTAAGTTCAATATTTTCCTGAGCAACACGAACTGCTACATCATCTAGGTCATAGGCGAAGATTTCCTTGGCACCAAGTAGCGAGCTAGCAATGGAGAGAACCCCTGAACCAGTCCCCACATCTAGCACTGTCTCGCCACCACGAAGAACCTGTTCCAAGGCAAAGAGGCTCATCTTAGTAGTTGGATGGGTCCCAGTACCAAAAGCCATCCCAGGATCTAGCTTGATAATCTTTTCCCCAGCAGTCGCCTCATAGTCTGTCCACGACGGCACGATGGTCAAATCATGAGTGATGCGTGCAGGTTCATAGTATTTCTTCCAGTTGTCTGCCCAGTCTTCCTCAGCCAAGGCAGTCGTCCCCATCTTGACCTCTCCCAAATCCATAAAATCTGTCAATTCTGCTAGGCGAGCCTGCAAATCTGCCTCAACCGTTGCTATATCAACCGTGTCAGGGTAGTAGGCGGTCACAACGATTTCTTCTTGTTGCTCGACCTCTGGGAAAATCTCGCCGAAGCGGTCAACATTTCCCACATAATCCATGCTGTCTTCAATCGCAACGCCTTGCGCTCCCAGCTCAATCAAGAGATTGGAAACTAACTCCTCCCCCTCACGCTTAACTGTAACTTTTAACTCTTGCCATGTTTCCATATTTAAGATATCAAGCCCATAAAACACAAAGCCAAAATAGAAACTTCTCTGAAGACACTTGTGTCTAGGAGAAGTTTATCTGTTTGGCACAGTGTTTAGGGCGGGTTCAGTTTAAAATTTAACCGAACCATCCTTTCTAATCACTTACTTTAAAATAATCTTTTAATCTCTCTTGCAACTGAGGTACAACTTGACTGGAGCTAAGAAATTCCTTGACATTCATCAGCTGATAACCCTGCCCTTCATCACCAAAGGTGATATTGTCAAACTGGTTCTGTGTTAACTGACCGACTAGAAATACAGATTGTTTATCCGCAAAAAGCATACTTGGATAAACCTTACTCCAAAGCAGACAATCTTCAGTTAGATGAATGCCCAGTTCTTCATAAACTTCACGCACCACGCACTCAAAAGGACTTTCATCACCCTCTCGTCCACCGCCTGGAAGTTCCCACATATTGGGCCAGGGAATGCTTGCCTTATCATCGCGTAAGATAGTCAGAAGCTTATCCCCACAAAACAAAGCAATCTTACAGCCTGTGAAATCAGAAATCTCTATTTCCATGTCAAACTCCTAGTATCTCGGATAAGGATAAAACTCTCCCTCTTCCAATCCAACTTTTCCTTCTTCAAAGACTTCTTGGTTCCATTCCATGACAAATTCTTCTGCTTCTGGGTCTTCCAAAAAGTCCATAAGGGCATCTAGTCCAACCTCTGCAGTGTCTTTGAGGAATAGAGCAAAATAAGCTAGAAACTCACGAGAAAAACCCTTTTTAGGCAGATAAGGAATGACCGTCAAATAGTCTCCCTCATTGACGGTTGACTTGGCAGGATTGTAGAAAAGGACTGCTTCCTCAAATAGGATATCATCTGACGAAACCTCTCCGTCTTCATCTACCATTTCCACACCTGCAGCATTTTGCGCTTCCAATAGAAAACTCACTTCTACCGCGTGATTGCGCTTGTCCCAACTAATCTCAAAGTCAAAGGGAAAATTCTTCTCCAACTCTTCCTCTAAAACATCTAAAAATCCGTATGTTGCCATCTTGTCCTCTTTCTATGCGACTCTTAAATAGCCCCGATTGCTCGGAAATATGCTAAAATAGATACTACCATCTTACCACAAAATTATTTTATGTCCTAATTATACCATATTACCTCATTTAAACCCTTGGTATTAGTGATTTTCTTAAACGGTTGATTTCCTTATTTTTTTCCAAAAACTCAACACAAAAAGCCCTCGAAAGGGCTAGCAAATCTATAGGATCAATAGACAAGTAACCAGCACAATTAGGAGTGCTTTTTTTATTGACTATTCCCACGATGTCACACTTAATCTTAGGCTTGAATTTTCTTATCTGCAATAGCGTCTGTCAAAGTCTGAGAAAAGTTAAGTCCCATTTCTCGTCCCAACTTATCTGCCCATCTTGGTATGGTCAAGGTCTTTTTAATTGGTTCCTGACTTCCTAAATACTCTGATACATCAACAGATACCATAGAAATAAAAGATTTATCAAGGTCATAGGTTGACACGAAATCTTCATCATCTTTAAAAGGATCATTATCAATTAAAGACAAGCTATTGATATCTGATGGCTGGGGCAAGTCTTCATCACTCTCTATCAAATCTGCAACAGTTATGCCTAACCACTCTGAACCCATAGCCAGAGCCTCAGAAATCCCCTCTCCTTGTGTAGCTGAGTATTCAAAATCCGGGAAATGGACAAAATAAGTCGCTTCTGCTCCGTCTGTATCGTCATAATAAAATAAAGCTGGATACGTAACTAACATCTCACTACCTCCATATCAAAAAGCAGGGGCTGAATTTTACAACCCAGCTTGCTTTCTTATCCCTCTTTCAGTGTACTTATTCAGCTCACCATGAGGGATTGTGATGGGTCTTTCCCCTTGCTTCTCCATTTTAATATGGGAGCCTTTACCGCCTCTAGTCTTTATCCAACCATGGGCCGTAAGGAGTTTGACCATCTCTTTTTGTGTCATAGGCATAGCGCTTTTACCTCCTGACAACACCATTATAACACGTGCTACACGTATTGTAAAGGTGTGATACTTATTATTCTCTTATACATAAAATCCCCTAGATGTAGTTCTAAGGGAGGCTTTATATAAACGGATAGGCAGAACTATCAGAGTTCCTGATTTTTTCAACCCACTAGAAGTGGTGCGATTGAATCTTAACATTACTTCTCCTCTCTTCATTAAAATATAATTATCGCCCAAAATTATATTGCGATTTTTCTAAAAGACTACCAAAAACTACTAAATCAATACGTTCGGCAGACGAGAAACTTGCATTGTCAGATAAACTGTTTTATCATTTACCATACTTTATTCATTAGTAATATCACTTGATTTGAAGTATAATATTGGAAAGGAAATCAGTAATGAATTTAGAACAATATTTAGGAAAAGAAATTAGTATTGTTTTTGTTGACGGGCAAATTTTAGAGGGTCATTGTAATAGATTTACAGGGAAACTTGATACGGAAGATGAACTCTATGATGAAATTACAATAAGAACAGATAAATATCCATATATTGGATTTAATGAATCTGAAATCGCATCAATAGAGTTAACTCAAGACGGTATTATAAAATAACAGGAGTTGTTTATTATGAATAAAACTAAAAAAGAGAATTTAATTTTCATTGATGGTTGGGAGCATGTGCATTGCCCTGTATGTGGAACTTTAGTAGAAACTTATGATATTTGCGATGTTTGTCATTGGCAAAATACGGGAGCATTTAATATCGATGGCGGTCCTAATAAAATAACGCTTGCTGAAGCGAAAATGGCTTATAAAAGGAAGAACGACATGAATGAATCACAAAAGACTTGGGAAATTGACGGGGAAATCTGGCTACATTGCCCAGTTTGCGGAGCTGAAGTTATGGACTATGATATCTGTGACGTCTGTCGTTGGCAAAATACAGGTATTATAAATATAGACGGTGGTCCAAATAAGATGACTCTAGCTGAAGCCAAAGAAGCTTACGCAAGGAGAAAAATTGTAAAAATTCGAGAATTTGATACAGTGTTGTTAAAAAACGGTCAAACGGCGACAATTGTCGAAAAGTTAAGTGAAGATACTTTTATTGCTGACATAGGTGATTCACCCAAAGACTGGGATACCATAACAATCACAATCAATGATATTGAAAAAGTAGTGTATAGAAATAGCTAATATATTTGTATAGTGTTGGGAGTAACCTTAAATGAATAAGAGTGGAAAAGAGAATTTAATCATCATTAACGGCAGCGAATATGTCCATTGTCCAGTATGTGGTACTGTTACAGCAGTGTATGATATCTGTGACGTCTGTCAGTGGCAAAATACAGGAGAAACTAATATAGATGGTGGCCCTAATGAAATGACACTTGCAGAAGCCAAAGAAGCTTACGCAAAAGGGATTCCAATAATATAAAATATATAGCTACTATTTTACTTTTCAACCATGTTTATAATTTCTTTTAAGCTTGGTTTGGTTTTTCTAATTCTATCCCATGACCTCATTTTTAAAAAAATCCCTAAATAGATGCCATTTATCTTTGGTAATTCGTTAGAAAGATTGTATTTCTCTCTAATCTCATCTTTATGACTTTCTACAAATTTGCTACGAGGTAAGCAATAAAAAATACCTTCCCCAAAATAACTTAAATCTTCATCAGATAGTTCAATAAGCTCTTCAGGTTTTACAAAAATCGCTCTATTAACTCTATCTTTGCCACTGGCAAAGGCTTTCTCCACAAATCTTTTATCTAGTCCCATCTTTATTTAACTCTCTCAAATTGTTTTAGTTCCAGAACAGTCAGTTCTTTAAATTCTTTTCCTGTTTCGTTTAAATATTTGTTAATTTTTCCAAGATTGTATTTCATAGGTGCTGGTTTCACTCCATTTGGTAAACCAACTAGTCCGTCAAGTTCCATAAATGACTTATTTTCAAGTAGCTTTGAATTTGAAGTATTCATCTAGTTCCATTTTCTCCTTTTCAAATATTGCTATCTAAATTTATATCTACTATGTACTTTATCAAGAAAACTTCCTAACTTGGTAATTCCATTATTTCCATTCCTTATCACCTCTCTTTTCATTATAGTTCATACAATGACATTTAGCAATATTATTTCTCAAGTCA
The DNA here is from genome assembly GCF_003942695.1 of Streptococcus mitis. Lineage (GTDB taxonomy): Bacteria > Bacillota > Bacilli > Lactobacillales > Streptococcaceae > Streptococcus > Streptococcus mitis_BD. Next base: position 90,033 of record NZ_RJNU01000006.1, on the reverse strand, counting down.
GCAATTCCACTTCTTTAGACTCAACTATCATATTTTGAGCTTTAAGGAAGATCCATTCTTTCATGCTGATACCTCTCCTCATCAAATTAAATAGTCAGAAAAATTCTATCTCACACCCTGAATATTACAAAACCATTGAAATATCACAACTAATAGGCTAGAATGGACATAGTAAGATATATTAGATGAGTTATTCTACTCAAAAAATATGAAACTAAAATCCATGTTAGAAAGGACTGCTATGCCAGACAATCTCGCGCTTCGCATGCGCCCTAAAACCATCGACCAGGTCATCGGTCAGGAACATCTGGTCGGACAAGGAAAAATCATCCGCCGCATGGTAGAAGCCAACCGCCTGTCCTCCATGATTCTCTATGGCCCTCCGGGAATCGGCAAGACCAGTATTGCCTCTGCCATCGCAGGGACTACTAAGTATGCCTTTCGAACTTTCAATGCGACAGTTGATAGTAAAAAACGACTGCAAGAAATTGCGGAAGAGGCTAAATTCTCTGGTGGTCTCGTCCTATTACTAGACGAGATTCATAGACTAGATAAAACCAAGCAAGACTTCCTCTTACCTCTCTTGGAAAGTGGTCTGGTCATCATGATTGGCGCTACGACTGAAAATCCTTTCTTCTCTGTCACTCCTGCCATTCGTAGCCGTGTTCAAATTTTTGAGTTGGAACCTCTGTCTAACCAAGACGTCAAAGAGGCCCTGCAGATAGCTCTAAGTAACCCTGAGCGTGGTTTTGATTTTCCAGTAGAACTAGATGAGGATGCGCTGGATTTCATTGCTACCTCTACAAACGGAGACCTTCGCTCTGCCTTCAACTCACTTGACTTGGCTGTTCTTTCTACTCCCGAAAATGACAAGGGCATCCGCCATATCACTCTAGACATCATGGAAAATAGCCTGCAGCGAAGCTACATCACTATGGATAAGGATGGAGATGGCCACTACGATGTCCTCTCAGCCCTGCAAAAGTCTATCCGTGGCTCAGATGTTGATGCCAGTCTTCACTATGCTGCCCGCTTGATTGAGGCTGGTGATTTGCCAAGTCTCGCTCGTCGTTTGACTGTTATCGCTTATGAAGATATCGGTTTGGCCAATCCTGAAGCCCAGATTCACACCGTGACTGCTCTGGATGCTGCCCAGAAGATTGGTTTCCCAGAAGCCCGTATTCTCATTGCCAATGTCGTGATTGATTTGGCCCTTTCTCCGAAATCCAACTCAGCTTATGTGGCTATGGATAAGGCACTTGCTGACCTCAAAACATCAGGGCACTTGCCTATTCCGCGACACCTGCGTGATGGGCACTACCGTGGAAGCAAGGAACTGGGGAATGCCCAAGACTATCTCTATCCACACAACTACCCTGGAAATTGGGTCAAGCAAGACTATCTACCAGAAAAAATTCGTAATCATCACTATTTCCAAGCAGAAGATACTGGTAAATATGAACGGGCTTTGGCTCAAAGAAAGGAAGCTATCGACCGTTTGCGAAAAATCTGAAATCCTTTTCAAAAAATTGCACTTTCCTCTTGATTTTTTTTGAAAAAGTGGTATTATATAAACATAGAAACGCTGTGGTGTACGACTTCACACTTAAGTGTTGACCGACTATTTTTTGTATTATTAGGGAAACAAAAGTCTTCTAACAGCATGTAGGCCGTCTCACACGGAAACAGCTTCAGTTAGAGCGAGTTGCCCACCTGCTTAATTGCGCGGGTTCAATACAAACCGTGAAGTTTCGGCACCAATACAGCTTTTTTCTTTGCCTCCTTAGCTCAGCTGGCAGAGCAGCGGACTCTTAATCCGTGGGTCACAGGTTCGATCCCTGTAGGGGGCATCTAAATACAACAGGAAAAAGCCTTGTAAATCAAGGCTTTTTTTGCTTGTCTATAACTGATTTACCCCATCATTTGTCCCACATTTTAAATCTATCTTTTCTTTTTGAATCAAATTACATCTTTACAAATAGTGTAAAGCCAGTTACTTTTGCTTTGATTCCATACAATATTTTCATGTAGAGAAGACAAATTTTATCTTCTCTTTTTATTTTCAAAATAATAAAAACTGATTTTCTTTTCATAAATCAGACTGAAACTTCCAAATTTTCCATTTTGTTTATTGACATTTCCTCTAAAAAGGTGTATAATATTTTTATTATCAAACTATACTATACTATATAGGGGGTATTGAAATGAAATTTTCTAATCGTTTACTGCTATTCCTTGCAGGAGTTGTTTTTGTCCTTTTAGGACTTTTCCTATTTACAAACCCAGTAGCTAATCTTGTTGCTTACAGCTGGTGGATTGCATTTGGTTTACTGGTTTCTTCTATAGCAGCTATTTTAGGCTATTTCTCTGTACCAAAAGAGCTTCGCTCACCAGCTCATCTTTTCCAAGGGATTGTTAATCTTCTCTTAGCTCTTTACCTCGTTGCCTATGGCTTTGTGACGCTGCCAGTTGTCATTCCAACTATTTTAGGAATTTGGTTAATTGTAGAAGCCATTATAGTTTTCTTTAAAGGCAATCGTCTGGGATTGATTTTCCCTATTATTGGCAACCATATCATGTGGATAGCGTTGCTTGCATTTTTACTAGGTCTAGTGATTTTGTTCAATCCAGTAGCTACAAGTGTCTTTGTCGTTTATGTCGTTGCCTTTGCATTTTTAATTGTTGGTTTCACCTATATCCTTGATGCCTTTCGTAAATAATCTAGCTGCCATTTTGGGCATATTAAAAAAGCTGGGAAGTTACATTCTCAGCTTTTTATTTGCCTTCTTAGATCAGTTGGTAGAGCAGTAGACTCTTAATCTATGGGTCGCAGGTTCGAGCCCTGCAGGGGGCACATCTAAATCAACAGAAATAAGCCTTGAAACCAAGGCTTTTTTTAACGTCTAATAGCTTTTTGTAGAAAAGTATTTAAAAATAAAAGAGAAGAGAATCTCTCACTCTCTTCTCAGTATATCTTATTAAATTTAGTTTTTCTTAATCTACCTGATTTTCCTTTGCAACGACAAATTCTTTAACCAGTCGATAGATAACAGCAAATATCGGTGTAAAGAATATCATCCCAAGTAAGCCAAAGAGATTGCCTCCAATACTAGCAGCCGCAAGCGTGAAAATAGCTGGCAAACCAATAGACTGACCTACAACTCTAGGATAAATAAGGTTTCCTTCAATCAGCTGTATAACTTGATATAGAAGAAGAGAAAGTAAGGCTTGAGTAGGACTCACTGTGAAGATAAAAATCGCTCCCACAACACAAGCAATCATAGGCCCTACATAAGGAATGAACGATAGCACTCCTGCAAAGATACCTGTCATTACTCCATAGGGTATCCCAAACACGCTGTAACCAACCGCTATCATAACTCCTATGATAACTGCTTCAATCAGCTGACTCATCAAAAATTGGTCATAAGTCTCTAGTGCTACTTGTCCAATGTAAGTCAACTTTATCACCACCTTCTCTGGAAGAAAAACTTTTAGAAGTCGACTCGTCATCGCTGCCAAATGTTCCTTACTGGATAAAAATGAAAAGGTGAAGACTATAATCAAAAAGGCATTCATCAAACTTGAAAAAATATTGCCGATATTACTAGTCAGACCTGATAAAAAACCTATCAAAGCTTGGCTAATAGAACTAGATTGTCCCTGTATGCCTGATACGATAGTTGACAACATGTCTTTGGTTACAAATTCCGAGCTGTCTAGCAATTTCCCAAGTTGAGTAAGGACTGTTGAAAGGACTGTTCCCAGCTGACTAATAGTCTGGGCTAGGGTTGGCAGCACCAAAACCAAAAGAGCAATCACGATTAAGATAAGAGCTAGGAAAACAAGTACCATGGCAATCGGACGACGCAACTCTGCCTTTACCTTCAATTTAACTAAGTACTGTTCAATTTTTTTCATAGGAACATTAAGCACAAAAGCAATAACAGCACCATAAATCAAGGTTGATATTACATCAAAGAGAGAGATTGCTACTGATATAAAGCTCGATGCATTCAGAATTACAAGAGCAACCAGCCCTATAAAAAGTATTAACGGGGTGTATTTTTTTACTAAGTTCATAAATTCTCCTTAATAAACATGTTTAGATACGACTATACTATTTGGTTTTTCAAACTCTCGATTAAGGTAGGCTTGGTAAGTTCCTGGAGCGATAAATCCTTTGGGTGAGAGGATATCGGTGCCAGCCTGACCGACTATGGTATCAGCCAAGAGCACACAGTTTGTAGATAAGACAAAGTAGGATTTAAACTTAGATTTGATAAATTTATAAAGTTCCCCATCTGTCTCATGTCTGATTTTATAAGCGTAGGTGTAGTCTTCCTTACCATCACCTGTCATGATTTTATCTGCACTTGGCTCCCATGGAATCGTCAGTTGTTTCAATTCAGCCAACTTTTTCTGAACTGCTTTTTCCATTTCAGGCGTCAAATCTATCCCATAACCAAAAAGCGTTTTTTGACTCTCACGTTTACATAGGTCAATGTACTTGTCACGATCACAGAAATATAAGACACCATCTCCTACCATGCCAAATAAGGTCTCAGATGACGGATCATAGTTGCCATAAGAAATAACACGGCCCTGATAGCAGATATCCACATGACCAATAGCTGAAAACAGGGAGGTCTCAGCTGTATGAACAAAAATTTCTAGCTCTGCTGTCTTACCAGACTTCACTATTCCAAGATGGATATCTTCTTCCTCATCAGCATTTTCCAGCATAAATTTGTTAATTTTTGCTAAAGTTCTTGCAGGGATGAGAGCGGCTAGGACAATAGGTAAGCTAATTCTAATGCGACGTTTGAGATGGTTTTTCCCAATTTCCCCTTCAAATAAGAAACCGTCACGGATATTGGACAGACCATAAAGGAAAAAATAAGCCCCTAAAACAAAGAGTTGAAAGACAGAATTTCCCGTAGAGGACAAAAGACTAGTCCCACCAAGAAAAACTAGTACGAGACCATCTAGTAAGAAACGAAAACGAGGTCGAATTTTGTTTTTGCGGTAGAGAAGATAGGTGACAAGGTTGATACTAGCATGAAAAATCTGATAAATTCCAATCACAAGAGCCAAAATATAAATCGGCACATCCGTCGCAAGATTGGAGCCAAGCAAATATCCCAGCACTAACAATTTAACCAGTGCAACTCCCAAGGTGTCCGTTGACTGACTTTTTTTGAAAATACGTAATACTAAATCTAAGACCGTTGCTATCCAAGCTAAAAACAGAACCAGTTGAATAACCTTTACTGGCAACCAAGTCCCCGTGACCATCAAGATAAGACCTAGCAGAACAAACAAGAACCCCTGAGCAAGTAATTTCTTACCTGTCAGACCTAAAGATAGAATTTTCGCCATATAAAAACCTTTCAACAATAAAAATTAAACACTCCGATTAAACTGACTAGTAAATAGCCAACACTACAAACAGCCTGTGCCAGCAACATATGGTGACTAGAAATGACTGTAGTAATGTCACCATCTTGTCTTATGCACTTCTAAAATTTGTTATATTGATTAGAAACCAGAGCTTATAAAAACTAGCTAAACTCGAGAGATAGACACAATTGCGACGAAAAAATGTATAACCAATTCAACTTGTTAAGGTAAGAAAGCATTATTTCCAATCTATTAATTATTCATCTATTACCTATTATGACACAATATTCCCTATAGTTCAACTTTTTACTTGTTTTTATATTACACGGACTAAAAAGTTTTCAACAGTTGATTGCATTTGTTTTAATAAGTTTTAACCTTTCTTGGTTAGATAAAAAAAGAACCATACAGTTTAGAATCTGTATGGTTTTTGCCCCACTTTTGTCCCATTTTTAAATCATGACATTGAAAATACCTAAAATCACTTATATTTCAATATTTTTAATTGCTCTCAATATGAAAGTCCTTTCCAAATCCCTGTAGGGGGCATCTAAATACAACAGGAAAAAGCCTTGGAATCAAGGCTTTTTTGTGTAGTCTTAGCACTAAAAAACGATAGAAAAAACACCCCTTCTGAACTGCACCCCAAAAGTTAGACAGAAAAAACCTAACTTTTGTGGCGCAGTTCATTCGCGTCACATGAAGTTATTTAAGCATCTCCTTTTTTTTTTTTACCATTTTCTGTTATAATAAATTGTACTTCTAAAATAGAAAGGTCTTAAGATGACAACTCTTATTAAACATAAACGTGTAGAATTTTCAGAACTTTTTTATGACTTAGTTTTTGTTTTTGCAATTTCAAAAGTAACTACTTTAATTGACCATCTTCATAACGGTATTTTGACTTGGAATTCTTTCCTTGATTTTCTCATTGCTACTTTGTTTCTCATCGATTCCTGAATGATTCAAACCGATTATACCAATCGCTATGGAAAGAACTCTTTATTTAACATAGTAATCATGTTTATCAAAATGGGAATTTTACTCTTTATAGCCAATATGATTGGACCTGATTGGCAACAATATTTTCATTATCTCTGTTGGGCTATTGGTACATTAACCCTTACCTTATTTTTTCAATATTTGGTTGAATTTTTTAGAAAATCAACCGATGATGCTAATCGGGAAAGTATCAAAGGTTTTCTATGGATAACAGGTCTAGGAAGTTTAGGAGTCTATCTAACAGCTCTTCTTCCTATTTACCTTAGAGTCTATATCTTATTTGTTAGTATTCTGCTAACATTTATTATGCCAAGTATCTTGCTTAATAAAGATAAGCATTACCAGGTAAATCTCCCCCATTTAATCGAGCGCATCTCCCTTCTTGTCATTATTATGTTTGGAGAGATGATTACGGAGCTAGCTAACTTCTTTACAATCGAGAATTTCTCGATTTATTCGGTTCTTTATTTCATTATTATGATTTCTCTGTTCTTGTTTTATTTTGGTCAATTCGACCATGCTATTGATGAAAAATCTAATCAAAAGGGGCTATTTCTAATTTACAGTCACTATCCTATTTTCATTGAGCTTATGATGATGACTGTATCGATGAGTTTTCTTCTGAATCCTGAAGCTAATCTTCTCTTTGCAACCAGCTTCTTTTATATCGGAATTGGCCTCTTCCAAGCTGCTGTCCTAGCAAATGGGCCCTATAACAAACACTATCTTCGCTATTCGAAAAGTTACTACTGTGTCCAAGCTACACTCTATCTGGCTGCCTTGATTCTCTCTTTAATCTTTGCTTCTAATCCTATAATAGTAGTAAGTATTACAACCATTTTAGCTCTAGCTATAGCTATTCATTCTATTTATTTTTATATGACACAGAATAAAAAATATTCCAAATCTAACTGGGAGTTATTTTAATGAGTTTATAAGATTAAAAAAGCTTTGGGAACCAAGGCTTTTTGCTTTCTATCTAAACTTTTTCATAACGTATTTTCGTACAGGTGCTTCAATGGTTTTAACGATTTCAAATCCTTCTTTTTGATAAAGATGCTTGGCTGCCTGATTTGCCTCGAAGACATTTAGAGAAATACTATCTATGTCTCCATTTTCAAAGACCAAACTAACAAATTTCCTTAAGGCCTGACTACCTAAGCCTTGCCCCTGTTTCTGGGGATTGATTAAAAACCGTCCGATATGTAGATTCCTGTCTTCTAGCCTGATTTTCTGGACAAGCCCGACAAACTCTTGTCCAGCAAAGATTGAAAAGATTCCTTCCAAATCTTGCAAGACTTGAATTGTCAAGGGAAAAGGAATCATTGTTCCCATCCATTGTTCTTGAAAGGATTTGCCTAGGGAGTTGGACCATTGGCATACGAGCTGAGCATTTTCTGTGCTCACATTTTCTTCAAAACGAATTATCATCTTTGCCTCACCATCTTATCTATGTTTCTCCATTATACTACTTCTCCTATTTTTTACGAATAGATAAGTATGATTGATATTTATTTTTTTCTTGTCGGGAGTATTCTCGCTTCCTTTCTTGGTTTGGTCATTGACCGTTTTCCAGAGCAATCCATTATCCAACCTGCTAGTCACTGCGATTCCTGTCAGACTCGCTTGCGCCCCTTAGATTTGATTCCGATTCTCTCGCAGGTGCTCAATCGCTTTCGCTGTCGCTACTGCAAGGCTACATATCCTGTCTGGTATGCCCTCTTTGAACTAGGCTTAGGGCTCCTCTTTCTATCTTGGTATTGGGGCTTTCTTTCCTTGGGACAAGTCATCCTAATCACTGCTGGTTTGACCTTGGGCATCTACGACTTTCACCATCAGGAATATCCCTTACTGGTCTGGATGACTTTCCACCTAATCCTCATGGTTTCCTCTGGCTGGGATCTGGTCATGATTTTCTTCCTTATCCTTGGAATGTTAGCTCATTTTATCGATATTCGCATGGGCGCAGGGGATTTTCTCTTTTTAGCTTCTTGCGCTCTCGTCTTTAGCGCAACAGAATTACTCATCTTGATTCAGTTTGCTTCTGCGACGGGCATCCTAGCCTTTCTCCTGCAAAAGAAAAAGGAAAGACTTCCTTTTGTGCCTTTCCTCTTACTCGCTGCTTGTGTGATTATTTTTGGTAAGCTACTGCTTGTTTGATAAAGTCCTGAATCGGCTCTCCTTCATGGAGAGCTTTTACGATTTTCGAACCAACGATAACACCATCTGACACCGCATTGAAGCGTTCTACATCGGCTTGACTAGATACACCAAAACCTGTTAAAACTGGGATGTCGGTCACTTGATGCAATTGTGCCAAGTGCTTGTCCAAGTCTGCACGGTAATTGCCTGATTTCCCTGTCACCCCATTGATGGCAACTGCATAGACGAATCCTTCTGCCCCTTCAATCAACTCTTTCTGGCGCTCAATTCCTGTGGTCAAGCTAACTAGGGGAATCAAGGCAATGTCTGTATCTGCCAAAAATGGTTCTACAAAGTTGGCATGCTCATGAGGCAGGTCTGGAATAATCAAGCCCTTAACCGCTGTATCTGCCAAATCTTTGACAAAGTTCTCCACACCGTACTGAAATAGGGGGTTGAAGTAGGTCATAATGACCAGTGGAATCTCTGTTTCAATGGTTTTCAAGGTTTCAACCAAAGCCTGTGTAGAGGTCCCGTGGGCTAAACTGCGCAAGCCAGCTTCTTCGATAACAGGTCCATCTGCAACAGGGTCTGAAAAGGGAATGCCCACTTCAATTGCAGAGGCACCCAAATCTTCTAAAAAGTGGATTGTTTCCCCAAGTCCATCCAAACCTTTTTCGTGGTCACCAGCCATGATATAAGGAACGAAAATTCCTTTTCCAGCTGCTTTAATAGCGTTCAATTTTTCTGTTAGTGTCTTAGGCATGTGCTTCTCCCTTCTTTGCTGCATCTGCTTCCAAGCGGTCCTTGACTTGAACCACATCCTTGTCCCCACGACCGGATAGGCAGACAATCATGGACTTGTTTGGACCGAGTTCTTTGGCCAATTTCACCGCAAAGGCGATAGCATGGCTAGATTCCAAGGCTGGGATAATCCCTTCCACGCGAGACAAGAGTTGGAATCCCTCCAAGGCTTCTTCGTCTGTCACAGGGACATAGCTGGCACGTTTAATATCGTGGTAGTGAGAATGTTCTGGACCGATACCAGGATAGTCCAAGCCTGCTGAAATAGAGAAGGCTTCAAGAATTTGACCATGGGCATCTTGGAGCACATCCATGAGAGAACCGTGAAGAACACCAGGACGACCCTTAGTCAAGGTAGCTGCATGGTGCTCCGTATCCACACCAAGTCCAGCCGCTTCAGCTCCATACATGGCTACTGACTCATCTTCTACAAATGGATGGAAGAGCCCGATAGCATTAGAACCACCACCAACACAGGCTACTAAAGCATCTGGCAGATCTTGTCCTGTCAAGTCACGGTACTGTTGTTTAGCTTCTCGACCAATAACGCTTTGGAAGTCACGAACGATTTCTGGGAAAGGATGAGGCCCCAAGGCAGAACCAAGAATATAGTGGGTGTCGTCGATATTTGCCACCCATGAACGAAGAGCTGCATTGACCGCATCCTTGAGCACGCGCGAACCGTCTGTCACTGCCTCAACCTTGGCTCCCAAAAGCTCCATACGGAACACATTGAGGGCTTGGCGTTTGACATCTTCCTCACCCATGTAGATAGTACATTCCATGTTAAAGAGGGCTGCAGCAGTTGCAGTTGCCACACCGTGCTGACCAGCACCTGTTTCAGCGATAATTTTCTTTTTACCCATGCGTTTAGCCAGAAGAACTTGTCCCAAGGCATTGTTAATCTTGTGGGCCCCTGTATGGTTAAGGTCTTCCCGTTTGAGATAAATCTTGGCTCCGCCGATATGCTGAGTCAAGTTTTTTGCGTAGTAAAGAGGAGTTTCACGCCCCACATACTGGCGTAAGAGCTGGTTTAATTCCTCTTGGAAACTTGGGTCTGCCTGACTTTCACGATAAGCCTTTTCCAACTCCAAAACTGCTGTCATCAATGTTTCTGGGACAAAACGTCCTCCGAATTTTCCGTAAAATCCATCTTTATTTGGTTCCTGATATGCCATGCTTTACCCTCTCTATAAATCTTCTAATCTTTTCATGATCTTTTTGTCCATCTGTCTCCACTCCGCTCGATACATCTACTGCATAGGGAGTAAAGTGTTGAATTGCTTTTACTACATTGTCTTCCTTAAGCCCACCTGCGATAAAGAAGGGCTGAGCTAGTCCAGTCGTATCTAGTTGACCCCAGTCAAAGGTCTGGCCACTTCCTGCCACAGGAGCATCAAAGAGTAGATAATCTGCTTGAGAATTGGGCACATGACCCTCGCCATCCACCTGAACAGCCTGAATACTAGCACAGGGCAGGTCCTCAAACAAATCATCCGCTACCTGACCGTGAACTTGAACCAAATCCAAGCCAGCTTTGTCAATCGCTTCTAGCAGTTCTGCCCGACTTGGTGAAACAAATACACCAACCTTTTTGACGTCTGAAGGAATGAACTTTGCCAATTCAGCAGCCTGATCCAAGGTCACCTGTCTTTTACTAGGTGCCAAGACAAAACCGATGTAGTCCGCCCCTGCTGAAACGGCTGTTTCCACCGCTTCCTTTGTCGATAATCCGCAAATTTTAACCTTTGTCAATCTGCAACTCCTTGATTCTCTGGGCTACATCTTCTGCCTGCATGAGAGCTGTCCCTACTAAAATTCCGTTAAAGTATGGTGCTACTCGCTCTGCATCCTGCCCTGTGAAAATGGCAGATTCAGAAATGTACAAGCAATCATTTTTGAAATGTTTAGCCAAATCTACACTGGTCTGCAAGTCAACTTCAAAGGTGGTCAAATTACGATTATTGACCCCGATAATCTGGGCACCAAGTCTGTGAGCCACCTCTAGTTCAGCAAGATTGTGAGTCTCCACCAAAACTTCTAGACCAAGCTCTGTCGCATAGTCGTAAAGTTCCTTAAGGCGTTCTTCTGACAAGGCTGCCACAATGAGCAAGATGACTGTCGCACCCGCATTGCGAGCACGGATGATTTGCTTTTCATCGATGATAAAGTCCTTATTAAGCGTCGGAATGTTTACCTGACTGGAAATCTCACGCAAATAATCCAAATGCCCTTTAAAGAAAACTTCATCTGTCAGAACAGAAATCATCACTGCTCCGTTCGCTTCATAAGTCTGGGCCTGTTGCACAATATCCACATTGAGATTGATATCTCCCAGACTAGGGCTAGCTTTCTTGACTTCAGCGATTACCTGTAAACGGTCTTGGTGTTGTTTTAGATAGTCAGCCAAGCGATAGGTCTGGCGCAGGGGCTGGATTTCCTCCAGCTCCATCTGCTCAACCTCACGCGCCTTCTGCACCAAGATTCGTGCTAAAAATTCCTGACTCATTTTTGGTACTCCTGTAACAGTCTGAGTTTTTCAAGGGCCTTGCCACTAGCAATGACTTGACGAGCCAAGGCAACTCCTTCCTTGATGCTAGCTACCTTACCATTAGCATAGAAACCAAGACCAGCATTTAAAACTGTCGTTTCCAAGAATGGACTTGGTTCATTTTTAAGAACGCTAAGCAAAATTTCTGCATTTTCCTGAGCATTGCCTCCACGAATGTCTTCGATAGCGTAGTATTCCATTCCCAAATCCTCTGGAGTGAAGCTTGACAAGGTGATTTCGCCATTTTCCAGAAGAGCAATCTTGGTTGTTCCGTTCAAGCCGGCTTCATCCAGCCCTTCTGGTCCAGCAACCACGATGGCACGTTTGCGACCCATATTTTTCAAAACCTGAGCTGTACTTTCTATAAGTTCTGGACGACTAATTCCAAGAAGTTGTGTTTCCAAAGCCATTGGGTGAATCAGGGGACCAGTCAAGTTCATAATCGTTGGAATTCCCAATTCCAAACGAGCTGGCATGATGTATTTCATAGCTGGGTGCATATTTTTAGCAAAGAGAAAGACGATGCCAGTTTTATCAAAGACCTTACCTAGTTCAGCTGGTTTGAGGTCTAGGTTGATACCCAATGCTTGAAGGACATCTGCAGAACCAGATTTAGAAGAAATCGAGCGGTTACCGTGTTTTGCCATGTGAACACCACCACCAGCCAAGACAAAGGCTGCAGTTGTAGAGATGTTAAAGCTGAAAGACTTGTCCCCACCTGTACCACAGTTGTCCATGGCATCATGAATTTCAGTTGGAATATGTTGGGCATGCCCTCTCATGACTTGGGCAATGGCTGTGCGTTCTTCAGGTGTTTCCCCCTTCATCTTAAGAGCCAAAAGGAGAGAAGCAATCTGCGCCTCAGTAACACGCCCAGTTACAATACGCTCAATGACATCCGTCATTTCCACACCTGATAAATTTTCAAATTTTGCTAGTTTTTCAATAATCTCTTTCATCCTAGTTTCCTCACTTTACAACCTTCTCGATAAAATTCCGAATAGAAGACAAGCCATCTGGCGTTCCAATGCTCTCTGGATGGTACTGGAAACCATAAATCGGTAGGTTTTTATGTTGAATTCCCATAATAGCTTGGTCATCAGTCGAACGAGCTGTCACTTCAAAGCCTTCTGGCATTTCTTCAATCAAAATACTGTGATAACGCATGACTGGACGACCATCCTCGATGCCTTGATAGAGAACAGAAGGCGCTTCAAAGCTGACATGGCTCTGTTTCCCATGCATGACTTTGGGAGCCAAGCCTAACTGTCCACCAAAGACCTCTGCGATGGCTTGATGTCCCAAACAAATTCCAAGAATCGGCTTCTTGCCAGCAAAGTCACGAATCATATCTTCCATCATTCCCGCATCCACTGGCCAACCTGGACCAGGAGAAAAGACCAGACCATCTGCTTTTTCAGCTTCTTCATATAGCTTGGGATCATCATTTCTCAAGACCTGCACTTCTGCAAAATTCCCAATGTATTGAGCCAAGTTATAGGTAAAGGAATCATAGTTGTCAATCAATAAAATCATGGTCTTAGTTCTCCAATTCTAGTCATAGATTTTGCTTTGTTAATGGTTTCTTGGTATTCGTTTTGGGTGATGGAATCGTAGACAATCCCTGCTCCAGCCTGCACATAGGCTATTTGATTTTTAAGAATCATAGTTCGGATGGCAATGGCAAAGTCCATATCACCTGTAGCAGACAAGTAGCCGATTGCTCCTGCGTATACGCCCCGTTTTTCTGTTTCCAGTTCATAGATGCGTCTCATAGCTCGAATCTTTGGAGCTCCTGAAACTGTTCCAGCTGGAAGTGTAGCTTTCAAGGCATCCATGGCAGTGAGTTCTGGAAGCAAACGACCCTTGACCACACTGGTCAAATGCATGACATAGCGGAAGAGCTCCACTTCCATATACTTGGTAACTTGGACACTTGCCGTTTCAGAGATGCGACCAATATCATTACGTCCCAAGTCTACCAACATCTGATGTTCTGCTGTTTCCTTCTCATCAGAAAGCAGGTCTGTCGCCAAGGCCTTGTCTTCTTCATCCGTAGCTCCTCTTGGTCGTGTACCGGCAATCGGATTGGTTGTCACGATGCCGTTTTTGACAGAAACCAAATTTTCTGGACTAGCACCAATGATTTGATAATCTCCAAAGTCATAGAAATAAAGGTAATTAGAAGGATTGGTCACGCGGAGATTTCTGTAGAAGTCAAATGGATTTCCAGTAACTTCTGCTGAGAAACGTTGACTGAGCACGCATTGGAACATATCGCCATTACGAATCAAGTCACGAGCTGTTTCGACCATTTGCTCAAACTTCTGAGGAGCGATATGGGGTTTGAAATCGAGCGGAGATAGATCCAAATCTTCAAATTCATTTGAAACAGGAATGCGTAATTCCTCCAGCACTTGCTTCAAGGCTTCTTCCAAATCTTCTTGACTGCGTTCACCATAGAGAGCATCCTCGATGACATGGATTTTTTCCTTCTTGTGGTCAAAGACCATGTAGCTCTCATAGACAAAGAAATGCATGTCTGGCGTCCCAATCGTATCTTGAGGGATTTGTCCAATTTCTTCATATAGAGAAATCATATCGTAACCCACAAAGCCAATGGCTCCCCCACCAAAAGGGAGGTCTGAATGGTGCTGGCTCTTATGAGTCACTTCATAAAGAAAATCCAAGGGATCACGATCAATCACTTGTCCATTTTGATAAAGGACTCCATTTTCAAACTGAATCTCAAAAACTGGATTATAGGCTAGGATAGAAAAACGAGCGGTTTCCTTGTCTCTCGGAATACTTTCTAGGATCACCTTGTGTTGCCCCTTTAGGCGCATATAAGCCAAGATTGGTGATAAGACATCTCCATGAATGATTCGTTCCATTGTAATTTCCCTTTCAGTTCTAATTCTAGTCCGTGGCGACTGTATGAAAAATCCCCACGCAAAATAACTTGCGTGAGGACGAAATTCGCGGTGCCACCTCAATTATAGGATTTCTCCTATCTCTCATTCCTGTCTCAGAACCTTCCTGTAACAGGCTGTGCGATAAAGGGCACTCCCTTGAGAATTATGTTTTCTTCTCTCGTTTCAGATGGACCCAACCTTACAGCTTTCTCTGCTTGTTTCCAGCAACCACAAGCTCTCTGTGAAAGAAATAACTGTAATTTTTCCATCTCTTATTTTTTAGCTTCTAGGTAGTCTGCAATCGCAGCTACGTCCTTGTCTCCACGACCAGAGACATTGATGATGATAATCTCATCTTTACTTAGTTTCGGTGCACGTTTAACTGCTTCTGCGATGGCATGCGAACTTTCAATCGCTGGGATAATCCCTTCTGTCTTGCTGAGAAGGAGCAAGGCTTGAACAGCTTCTTCATCTGTCGCTGCCACATATTCCACGCGACCTGAGTCTTTAAAGTAGGCGTGTTCTGGACCAACCCCTGGATAGTCCAAACCAGCTGAGATAGAGTAAACTGGCGCCAGCTCTCCATCTTCCTTAAAGACTGCATAAGTCTTCATACCGTCGACAATTCCGACACTACCTTTTGTCATAGTAGCTGCGTGCTTGTCTGTGTCAAGTCCGTGACCAGCGGCTTCTACCCCAATCAATTTGACTTCTTCATCAGCTACATACTGTGAAAAAGCACCGATGGCATTGGAACCACCACCTACACAGGCAATGACATAGTCTGGTAAACGGCCTTCTTTTTCTAAGATTTGACGGCGAGATTCTTCACTGATGACCTTTTGAAACTCGTGGACAATGGTAGGATAAGGGTGAGGACCTACAGCAGATCCCAAAACGTAGAAGGCTTCAAGATCATTCATCCATGCTCCAAAGGCTGCATCAACCGCGTCCTTGAGAGTTCGAGTTCCCGTTTCAACCGCGTGAACAGTTGCTCCCATCATCTCCATGCGGAAAACATTGAGGCGTTGACGTTCCACATCTTCTGCCCCCATGTAGACATCACAGGCCATACCAAACTTGGCTGCAGCAGCTGCAGTCGCAACACCGTGTTGACCAGCTCCTGTTTCCGCGATCACTCGTTTTTTGCCCATACGTTTGGCAAGAAGGATTTGCCCTAAAACGTTGTTAAGCTTGTGAGAACCCAGATGGTTCAGGTCTTCGCGCTTGAGATAAATCTTAGCCCCACCCAAGTGATCTGTCAAACTTTCCGCAAAATAAAGTGGTGTTTCGCGACCGGAATAGTCCTTCAAGTAATGGCGAAATTCTGCCAAAAATTCTGGATCATCCTTGTACTTATCAAATGTCACTTCCAACTCATCCAACAAAGCCTGAATCGGCTCCGGTACAAAACTACCACCAAATTGTCCAAAATAACCTTTAGTTGTCATAAAATTTTTCCTCTTTCAGTATTAATTTAAAGATATGAAAAAAGCCCACACACAGAAATCAATCCGTGTGAGGGCGTTGGTAACGCGGTGCCACCTCAATTGTAAAGAGACTATCCCCTTTACATCTCTGCCTTGTCTAACAACAAGTTGCACTGTAAGGTGTGCGTACCGAATTTTCATTGTTTCAAATTCATTTTTTAAATCAGCCCACTTTCACTACTTTCAACCACCTATTCACAATCACCACAGGCTCCCTGAAGATCAAACATAGTTACTTTTCTGATTATTGAGAATATTATATGTTATTGTTCTATCTTTGTCAAGATTTTTTTATGATTTTTTCCTGAACCGAGTATTTCTTCGGAAATTCTTACCAAAGTCTTAACGATATAATCAACCTCATCATCACTTAATTTTGTATGAAGAGGGAGCGTAATTTCATTTTCAAAGAAAGCATAGGCCTTTGGATAGTTATCCATGTCAAAGCCAAGATTCTTATAGGCTGTCAAGAGTGGAAGCGGTTTGTAGTGAACGTTACTTGCAATTCCTGCTTTGGCCAATTCTTGGATGATACGATTACGCTCTTCTAGACTAGCACCTTCTACATGGGTGATATAGAGGTGACGACAAGATTCGACAGTATCAGTCTTGTGTGCCAATGGGTGGATACGAGTCCCCGCAAAACCACGATTATAGCGATCCACGATATCCTTACGACGTTGCAGCAAACCAGGGTAACGATCCAATTGTACCAAACCAATCGAAGCCATGATATCCGTCATGTTACACTTGTAGGCTGGTGTAACGATATCATATTCCCAAGAACCCAGTTGCATCTTGGCAAGAGCATCTTTGGTTTGACCATGAAGGGAAAGGATTTGGAATTCCTTGTACATTTCTTCGTCGTCAATCGCTGGATTGGCTTTCCAAGTAGCACTTCCTCCCTCAGCCGTTGTAAAGTTCTTAACGGCATGGAATGAGAAGGAAGTAAAGTCAGCGATGGAACCAGCCGGCTGCCCTTTGTAAGTAGATCCCAAAGCATGGGCACTGTCAGAGACAATGATAATACGGTTAAAGGCCTTTTGCCACTTGCTAGCAGCTGTAAAGAGATTACGTTTTTTCTCAACAACTTGGAACAAACGGTCATAGTCACAAACAATCCCGGCAAGCTCTACTGGGATGATGACCTTAGTCTTTTCAGTAATGGCTTTCTCAAGCAAGTCATAGTCCATCTCAAAAGTATCTGCTTGGATATCCACCATGACAGGTGTTGCTCCTACGTGAGTGATGACGCTACATGAAGCCGTATAAGTCATAGCTGGAACGATGACTTCATCACCAGGCCCCACTTCAAGAACACGCAAAATCAACTCAAGAGCGGCAGTCGCAGAGTTGAGGCAGACAGTCTTAGGTGTCTGTGTGTATTGGGACAAGCGACGCTCCAGTTCTTTTGTCTTAGGACCCGTTGTGATCCAACCAGAACGTAGGGTATCCGCTACTTCAGCAATTTCAGCTTCTGTAATATCGGGTGGTGAAAATGGAATATTGTAATTTGGCATTGATTTGCTCCTTTTATCTGTACTCATTTTCTCATGACTACTTTATTTTAGTACCTCAAACACGGTTTGAAACATGATTTTGATGTCTCCAAGGAAACTAAACTCTCGGAGATAGGCGAGGTTATAGCGCATCTTCTCAGGAAGGACATGTTCGACATAGGCCTGGTCAACTGATAGACCTTTCTCCGTCATTTGACTGATGATCGTATCCTCATCCTTGTAGTTGATGCTAGCTGGAGAGGTGATTCCGGCTGGTAAGAGCAAGGTCGCCATCATTTCAGGACTATACTGCTCGGTGTAACGTGGCACCTCAGGTCTTGTGCCTACAAAGGACATCTCACCTTTAAGGACATTGACCAGCTGAGGCAGTTCGTCCAAGCGCACACGGCGGATGAAATTTCCTACTTTGGTAATGCGGCTATCATTGGCTGAAGTCACCAGGCTTCCTTTTTTATCCGCATCCGTTACCATGGTACGGAACTTCCAAATCTTGAACGGACGGTTGTACTGGGTCACGCGCTCTTGCTTGTAAATGACAGGTCCCTTGCTATCCAACTTGATCCAAATGCTCAAGATAAGAAAGACGGGAGAAGTCAAAAGTAGCAAAAACAGGGCCAGAACCCAATCCAGGCAACGCTTGAAAATCAGCGAACCCTTCCTTTTAGAGACAAGCTGGTAATAAGACTCAACCTCGCTTGATTGCATTTCCACGGGCAAGTCTTCCCATTTCAGCATGCTGTTTCTCCTTTGTTTTCATTATACTATTTGTCAACATTTTTCATTATACCACAAAATGGAAAAGGCGGTACAAGAAATCTGTAATTTGGAGGAATTCTTATTAGGACATGGCTCCAGTCTGCAAACGATACATCTTGTGATAGGTTCCTCCCAGGGTCAAGAGTTCCTCATGGGTTCCACTCTCAATGATGCGTCCCTTGTCCAAAACATAGATACAGTTGGCATCTTGGATAGTTGAAAGGCGATGAGCGATGGCAATGGTTGTTCGCCCCTGTCTCATCTTAGCCAGTGAATCTTGGACCAAGCTTTCTGTTTCAGAGTCAATATTGGCTGTCGCTTCATCCAAAATCAGGATTTTAGGCTGACTGGCGACTGTTCTAGCAAAGGCAAGAAGCTGGCGCTGGCCAGTAGAGAAGCTCGAGCCACGCTCAGACACAGGTGCATCATAACCCAGAGGAAGGTCCTGAATAAAGGAATCTGCATCGACAAAGGTAGCTGCGTCCTTTACTTGATCATCACTGATATCTTGGTACATGGCGATATTGGACTTGATAGTCCCGTGATAGAGGAAGGGATCCTGCAAGACCAGACCGATGTTCTTTCTCAGCTCTTCCTGACTGTAGTTCCTGATATCCACATCATCCAAGAGAACTCGACCTGACTGAAATTCATAAAAACGCATGAGGACATTGATAATGGAAGATTTCCCTGAACCTGTATGCCCCACAAAGGCAATGGTCTCACCCTTGTTAACAGAAAAAGAAATATCATCTAGGATCTGGTGTTTGCCATCATATGAGAAACACACATGTTCAAAACGGATATTGCCCTCTTTGATTTTGACTTGCCCATTTTCTTGAAGAGGCTCATAGGTCGTCTCGTCAATCAAGGCAAATACACGCCCTGCAGACACCATGGACGTTTGAAGGGTTGAAAAGTTTTGCGTCACCTCAATCAAGGGATCAAAGAGACGGTTGATGTACTGGATAAAGGCATACATGGTTCCGGCTGTTATCCCGATAGAAAGTCCACGGTAGCCAAAGTAGGCCATCAAGACTGTATAGCCTAGGAGTTTCAGCAAACTCATGGCAGGACGTAAAAAGAGGGCGTCCAAGGCTACAGAACGGTTGGCGTAGACCAAGTGTTCTTGGTTGATCTCATCAAATTCTGCCTGCAGACGCTTCTCTTGATTAAAGGCCTGGATAATCCTGATTCCCTCGATATTCTCTGCCAGCTTACTATTGATATCCGACAAGAGACTTCTGGTTTTTTCGATGATTTTCACTGATTTTTTCCGATAGAGATTGACCAAAAGGAAAATCAAGGGAAGAAAGAGCAAGACTAAAGCTGTCAAACGAAAATCCAGCACCAACATGGTGTACAGAGTTGTCAGAAAGATGAAAACTGCTGAGATAAAGCTGGATAAAATCCCTGAAAACATATCACTGATGGTCTCAGTATCATTGGTCAAACGAGAGACGATGGAACCTGCTGGTGTCTTGTCAAAATAAGACATGCCGAGTTTCTCCATATTGGAAAAGGCATCGCGACGAATATCTCTGACAATACTGTAGGACACCCTCGCAAAGAGAAGATTGCCAACATACTGAACTAGAGTTTGTAGGATATAAAGGCCATAGTAGACCAGCAAAACGGTCACAGCAATTTGGTTAAAATTACTGAGATACTGGTCGATAAAGTGAGAAGCCACAAGTGGAATGATGCTTTTAATAACCGTAGTCGCGAGGAGAAAACTGAGGGCCAAAAAGGTCAGGAGGCCATAGGGCTTGAGATAGGACATCAAGCGCTTCAATACAGCCAATTGTTCTTTCTTATTCTGCATCTTCTTCTCCTTTCATTTCCAACTGTTGAGACTGGTATGTTTGGGCGTACCAGCCATCCAGGGCTAGCAGTTCTTCGTGCGTGCCCCGTTCTATGATTTGGCCATTTTGCAGGACTAAAATCAAATCTGCATGGACAACCGCACTGAGACGATGAGCCGTGATGATGGTTGTCTTGTCCTTACGCGTCTCCTTGAGATTGTCGATAATCGCATACTCTGTCTTAGCATCCACGGCGGACAAGGAATCATCTAGAATCAAGATATCAGGGTCTAAAATCATAGCTCGACTCATGGCTAGACGCTGCTTTTGACCACCAGAAAGACTGACTCCTTTTTCACCGATAACAGTATCAAATCCCTGAGGCATGTCTACAATATCTTGGTAAACTTGAGCTAGCTTAGTCACTTCCTCGACTGCTGAAAGAGGCAAGTTAGGATTTCCAAAGCGGATATTGTCTGAAATCGAAGTCGCAAAGAGGAACTGGTCCTGAGGAACATAGCCCATGAGACTGCGAAGGTCTGTCAAACGATAATCGCGAATATCATGACCGTTTAGATAAATAGCTCCCTTATCCACATCATATTCTCGCAAGAGGAGCTTAATCAAGGACGTTTTCCCAGAGCCTGTCTGCCCGACCAAACCTAGGGTTTGCCCTTTTTCCAGACTAAAGTGAACATCCGTCAGTGTTTCCTCATTTTCAAAGGCAAAGCTGTCAATGGTGTACTCCAAACGTCCATTTTCAATACCGTCCAGAGGAAATTCAGGATCTTTTACAGGTGATTCCTGAGACAAAAGATCCTCAATTCGCTGGTAAGAAACTTTCCCCCTTTGAGTGATATTAAAGAGGAAACCGATAGCCATAAGAGGCCAGACCAGCATATCCAAGTAGCTGATAAAGGTGACCAGATTCCCAACAGTGATCTGCCCCTCCTGCACCATTAAGGAACCGACCAAGAGGGTTAAAACATAGGATGAACCAACAAACAAGAGAACCATGGGGTCAAAGAGACTATCGTATTTCATGGTTTGGAGGTTCTTTTGGAAGGTCAATTCATTTACTGCTTGAAAGGACGCCAGCTCATCTGCCTGATAACCGAAAGACTTGGTCACTTTGATACCTGATACAGACTCCTGCACCTTGTTATTGAGTTCGGAAAAGGCAGCTTGTGACTCGCCAAAGGCCTTGTGGGTCTTTCTCCCTAGACGACTGGTCGCATAAGCCATGAAAGGCAAGGGAAGAATGGCAACCAAGGTCATTTGCCATGAAATACTAAAGAGCATGGTCAGCAAGGTCACCAGAGCCGTGATAGAGGCATCCACCGCAGACATAACACCGCCACCTGCGAGACGAGTCAAGGCATTGATATCGTTGGTGGCATGCGCCATCAGGTCCCCCGTTCGATAGGTCTGATAAAAGGCTGGCGACATTTTTGTGAAATGCTCAAACAGGCGAGACCGCATGATCTGCCCTAGACGGTAAGAAGTTCCAAGGATATACATGCGCCAAACATAGCGCAGATAGTACATCCCAAAGGCAGCCAGCAGTAGATAAAATAGATTAAGAAGGAGGTCCTGCTGGGTTAATTGCCCCGACGTAATGGCATCAATCACCCGTCCCATGACCATGGGGGGAATGAGATTGAGGACGGAAACCAAGACCAAGGCCACAATTCCGACTAAATAACGGCGCTTTTCTAACTTGAAAAACCACCAGAGTTTTTGAATAATGGACATAAAATCCCTTTCTGATTGCAAATGGAAACCTGAGGCCAAGACTCAATGAAAATCAAAGAGCAAACTAGGAAACTAGCCGCAGGCTGCTCAAAGCACTGCTTTGAGGTTGTAGATAGAACTGACGAAGTCAGTAACCTACATACGGCAAGGCGACGTTGATGCAGTTTGAATTTGATTTTTGAAGAGTACAAGACCCCAGGTTTTTCTTATTCATAAGTTACGACTGAGACGGCACCCTTGTCATACTCAGCGATAAAGATATTGGCCACATTGTCATGCCCTTGTTTGCTGAGATTATCAAGCAACCACTCTTCGCTACGGTCAATATATTCCAAAACATCGACTTGGATAACACCGTCTGTGACAACAGGATACTTGGGATTCTCATCTCCCATTTGGACTACGATGAGTTGGCCATTTTGCTCCTGCACAGCTCGTTTGACTTGCTTCATCTGGAAAATTCCTTGGCTACGAAGTTTGAGGGCTACATCCGATGCAGACAAGCCAACTGAACGACAGGCTTCTGGGTCAATCTGCCCATTTTTGATAAGGAGAGTTGGTTTTCCATCAATCAAGCGTTTGACAAAACGAACATTGTTATTGAGCCACTTGAGGGTCAAGACCAAAATCGTCCACATCATCAAAATCACTGCATACTGGAGAATGCTGATAGAACTATTGTAAATCACCCCACCGATGATACCACCGAGAACATAGTTCTGAATTTGGTCTGTCGCAGAGTTAGGTGCTAGGTTCCCCTTTCCTGTCACATTGATAACAAAAACAAGCGAGAAGAGCCCCAAGGCCAGTTTGATTAAAATTTCCATATAATTGAGTGTCATTTGTTTACCTCCACCAATTCAATAGCGTCTGTTTGATTCAATTCTAATTTCTCTAAAAGATACTTGTCTGGTTGGCTCCCGTTCATGGCGCGGTAGAAATTTGGACCTACCTTGACAAGCGCTCCATCCGTATCTGCAGAAGTATTGACATAAACTTCTGATTTATCCACTCCCAAGTCTTTGGAAACAAGCTCGATGAAATGAAGGGAGGTTTGAAATTGGTTGTTAGAGGCTTGATTGGTCTGGTATTTTGAGATTGTCACCAAAAGCATGACCACCAAGGTCAAGGCCAAAATCATGACCAATTCCCGAAACTTAGTCCCCTTTTTATCTCGATAGGCTTTAAAAGCAAAAAATCCTGTGATAGCTAGGAGAACAATTCCAAAGCCAATCATGATGCCATTTTGCTGACTGATTTGGCTAAGTACATAGTCATATGAGTAAAATTTCATTTATTTTCACTCCCTTTCATAAAATCATTCTTAATTATAAACGAAAGAGGGTGATTTTTCAAACCATACGTTGGGGAAATAGGCCTTTTTTTGGTATAATATAGTCTGTAATCTGAATGAAAAAGGTAACTTTATGAAACTCATCTCATGGAATATTGATTCCCTCAACGCAGCCCTAACGAGCGACTCAGCTCGTGCAAAATTGTCCCAAGAAGTCCTACAAACCTTGGTAGCCGAAAATGCTGATATTATCGCTATCCAGGAAACCAAACTTTCTGCCAAGGGTCCTACTAAAAAACATCTGGAAATTTTAGAAGAGCTCTTCCCAAGCTATGAAAACACGTGGCGTTCTTCCCAAGAACCTGCTCGTAAAGGATATGCTGGAACCATGTTTCTTTATAAGAAAGAACTCACACCAACTATCAGCTTCCCAGAGATTGGAGCCCCGTCTACCATGGACTTGGAAGGTCGCATCATCACCTTGGAATTTGATACATTTTTCGTAACGCAAGTTTACACTCCAAACGCTGGCGATGGTCTCAAACGTTTGGAAGAGCGTCAAGTCTGGGATGTGAAATATGCTGAGTATCTAGCTGAGTTAGACAAACATAAACCAGTCCTTGCGACGGGTGACTACAATGTAGCCCACAAGGAAATCGACCTTGCAAACCCTGCCAGCAACCGCCGTTCACCTGGATTTACAGACGAGGAACGTGCTGGATTTACCAACCTCTTGGAAACTGGATTTACCGACACCTTCCGCCACATTCACGGCGATGTCCCAGAACGTTACACTTGGTGGGCACAACGCAGCAAGACTTCTAAAATCAACAATACAGGCTGGAGAATCGACTACTGGCTCACTAGCAACCGCATCGCTGACAAGGTGACCAAGTCAGACATGATTGACTCAGGAGCTCGTCAAGACCATACGCCGATTGTATTGGAAATTGAATTTTAAGGAGAAAGCTAATGGACTATCAAGCTGTCATCCCCGAATTTGTGGTGTCCAACATCGAAAAGTCGCGCTACTTCTACTGCGACTTGCTGGGATTTTCTGTCGAATACGAGCGTCCAGAGGAGAAATTTCTCTTCCTCTCGCTTGAAGACTGCCAACTTATGCTAGAAGAAGGCAGCACAGAAGAATTAGCCCAACTAACCTATCCTTTCGGGCGCGGTGTCAATATTTCCTTTGGCATTGAAGATGTCCCTCAGCTCCACCAAAAACTGCTGGAAGCTGACTATCCTATCCATCGTCCGCTGACCAAAAGAGAATTTCGAGTGGGAGATAGCTTTATTTACCCTCATGAATTTGCAGTCTTGGATCCAGATGGCTATTTTTTAAGATTTAGCGAGTAGAATATTCGAAACCTACAATACTGTATCGTCTTGTAGGTTTCTGTTTGTTCGCTTTTTTCATCTAAACGTCAACAAAATATTTGATTTCTAAAGTTATTTAGTGTAAAATAATAACATTAACGCTTGGACGTTTTATTATAGTACCATTTTACTTGTTTATGTCGTGAATTGGCACGACGTTTCTACAAGGTGCCGGAACACCTAACAATGAGTAAGTCTGTTGAGGGTATGTTTTTAGACATACCTATTTTGAGGGCTTGCTTATCTGTTAAGTAGGTCCTTTTTTCTAGCCCTTTTTAGAGATGATAAAGGCGATAGAAAAACACAAAAGAGTTTAGACTTTAGGAGGTCTTATGAAATTATTAGAAGAGCGCATCCTTGAGGATGGGCATATCTTGGGGGACAACATCCTCAAGGTGGATTCCTTTTTAACCCACCAAGTTGACTTTAGCTTGATGCGAGAGATTGGTAAGGTTTTTGCGGAAAAATTCGCTGCTGCTGGCATTACCAAGGTCGTGACCATTGAAGCTTCAGGGATCGCCCCAGCTGTTTTTACAGCTGAAGCCTTAGACGTTCCCATGATTTTCGCAAAGAAAGCTAAAAACATCACCATGAACGAAGGCATCCTAACTGCTGAAGTCTACTCCTTTACCAAGCAGGTGACCAGCACCGTTTCCATCGCTGGAAAATTCCTCTCACCTGAGGACAAGGTCTTGATTATTGACGATTTCCTAGCAAATGGACAAGCTGCCAAAGGCTTGATCCAAATCATCGAACAGGCCGGAGCTAAAGTCGAAGCCATCGGTATCGTGATTGAAAAATCTTTCCAAGATGGTCGTGATTTGCTTGAAAAAGCTGGCTATCCAGTTCTATCACTCGCTCGTTTGGAACGTTTTGAAAACGGTCAGGTCGTATTTAAGGAGGCAGATCTCTAATGCAAAAACAAGAAAAACACTCGCAAGCAGCCGTTCTTGGCTTGCAGCACTTACTAGCCATGTACTCAGGTTCTATCCTAGTTCCCATCATGATTGCGACAGCTCTTGGCTATTCAGCTGAGCAGTTGACTTACCTAATCTCCACAGATATCTTCATGTGTGGGGTGGCCACCTTCCTCCAACTTCAACTCAATAAATACTTTGGTGTCGGACTACCAGTCGTTCTCGGAGTTGCCTTCCAATCCGTTGCGCCCTTGATTATGATTGGTCAGAGTCACGGTAGTGGTGCTATGTTTGGTGCCCTTATCGTTTCTGGGATTTATGTGGTTCTGATTTCAGGCATTTTCTCAAAAGTAGCCAATCTCTTCCCCTCTATCGTAACAGGATCTGTTATTACCACGATTGGTTTAACCTTGATTCCTGTTGCTATTGGAAATATGGGAAATAATGTTCCAGAGCCAACTGGTCAAAGTCTCTTACTTGCTGCTATCACTGTTCTGATTATCCTCTTGATCAACATCTTTACCAAAGGATTTATCAAGTCTATCTCCATTTTGATTGGTCTGGTTGTTGGAACTGCCATTGCTGCCACTATGGGCTTGGTTGATTTCTCCCCTGTTGCGGCAGCACCGCTTGTCCATGTTCCTACTCCCCTCTACTTTGGGGTGCCAACTTTTGAAATCTCCTCTATTGTCATGATGTGTATCATTGCAACGGTGTCTATGGTTGAATCCACCGGTGTTTATCTGGCCTTGTCTGATATTACCAATGACCCAATCGACAGCACGCGCCTTCGCAACGGTTACCGCGCAGAAGGTTTGGCCGTACTTCTCGGAGGAATTTTTAACACCTTCCCTTACACAGGATTTTCACAAAACGTTGGTTTGGTTAAATTATCAGGTATCAAGACTCGTCTGCCAATCTACTATGCAGCTGGTTTCCTAGTCCTCCTTGGACTCCTTCCTAAGTTTGGAGCCCTAGCTCAAATCATTCCGAGTCCTGTCCTTGGTGGTGCTATGCTGGTTATGTTTGGTTTTGTTTCCCTTCAAGGGATGCAAATCCTCGCCCGCGTTGACTTTGCTAACAATGAACACAACTTCCTTATCGCAGCTGTTTCAATCGCTGCAGGTGTCGGACTCAACAATAGTAATCTCTTCGTCAGCATGCCAACAGCCTTCCAAATGTTCTTCTCAAACGGAATCGTCGTGGCAAGCCTCCTCGCCATTGTCCTCAATGCAGTATTAAATCGGAAAAAGAAATAAAAAAAGAGGTACGAACCTCCAGATTGAAGAAAAGTTCATTTTGGACGATTTCTTCAATCTTTTTCTTTCGGTCCAAAATAAGACTACCCTTGAAAAAGTTGGAATAATAGTCCTTCTGAGAAAATATACGTTAAATCAGAAATTAAATTATTTCCAAAATAATTGTAAGAGTATCCACTTTCTAATAGGTAGCTCAAAAAGTTTTAAAAATCATAAAAACGCATAATATCAGGCATTCAAAAACCTTGATATTATGCGTTTTATCAGGGAAAAATTTGCTAGATTTTCTCCTCAAATTGAGTCATTACCCAGCCTCTTCTATTATCTTCTTTTACCCTTTTTTACAGGCATGAGCGTAATGTCTCTCAAGCTAAAGTAAGCCAGGGCCAGCATGGCGATTGTGACAAAGAATTCTGTCGGTAATTGGAAGATTTGCAAGATGGACAACATCAGCAAAATCAAGAGTGCAACAACTACAAAGACCAAGATAACGATGTTGACTGTTCCTTTAATACTTTGAGGTGTCGCAAATACATAGAGTAGTAATAAGAGTATCCCTATGATTAAATAGACCATCTTTATCTCTTTCTAGCTCTTATTCAGCTGATTTTTTCTTTTTGTTGGCTTTCTCGCGCTCTGCCTTGTTGAGGATTTGTTTACGCAAACGGATAGACTCAGGCGTTACTTCCATGTACTCATCGTCATTCAAGAACTCAAGAGACTCTTCAAGCGTCAAGATACGAGGTGTCTTGATAACCGCTGTTTGGTCCTTGGTTGCAGAACGAACGTTGGTCATTTGTTTGGCCTTAGTGATGTTAACGGTCAAATCGTTTTCACGAGAGTTTTCACCGATAATCATTCCTTCGTAAACCTCAGTACCTGGGTTGACAAAGATGGTTCCACGTTCTTCGATAGACATGATTGAGTATGTTGTTGCCTTACCAGCATCGATGGAAACAAGGGCACCACGATGACGTCCCCCAATTTCACCTGGAATCAATGGCAAGTATTGGTCGAAGGTATGGTTCATGATACCGTAACCACGAGTCATTGACAAGAACTCAGTTGAGTATCCGATCAAACCACGCGCTGGAACAAGGAAGACCAAACGAGTTTGACCATTACCAGTTGAAATCATATCCAACATTTCACCCTTACGTTCAGAGAGGCTTTGGATAACAGATCCTTGGTATTCTTCTGGAGTATCGATTTGAACACGTTCAAATGGCTCACATTTCACACCATCGATTTCTTTTACGATAACTTCTGGACGAGATACTTGAAGTTCATATCCCTCACGGCGCATTGTTTCGATAAGGATTGATAAGTGCAATTCTCCACGTCCTGAAACAGTCCATTTATCTGGTGAATCAGTTGGGTCAACACGAAGGGAAACGTCTGTTTGCAATTCAGCCTGTAAACGTTCTTCCACCTTACGAGAAGTCACCCATTTACCTTCTTTACCAGCAAATGGTGAGTTGTTGACCAAGAAAGTCATTTGAAGAGTTGGCTCATCGATGTGTAGGATTGGAAGAGCTTCAATTGCATCTGTCGGTGTGATGGTTTCACCAACGAAAATATCTTCCATACCAGAAACGGCAATCAAGTCACCCGCTTTTGCTTCTTGGATTTCACGACGTTCCAAACCAAAGAAACCAAAGAGTTTCGTCACACGGAAGTTCTTCGTTGTACCATCTAGTTTAGAAAGAGTAACTTGGTCCCCAACTTTCACACTACCACGGAAGACACGACCGATACCGATACGACCTACGAAGTCATTGTAGTCCAAAAGTGACACTTGGAACTGCAAAGGCTCATCTGAGTTGTCTACTGGAGCTGGGATATGGTCGATAATGGTGTCAAAGATTGGCGCCATTGTTTTTTCTTGATCAGCTGGATCATCTGACAAGGAAGATGTTCCGTTAATCGCTGAAGCATACACCACTGGGAAGTCAAGCTGGTCGTCATCTGCACCAAGTTCGATGAAAAGTTCCAAGACTTCGTCCACTACTTCTGCTGGACGAGCTGATGGTTTGTCGATTTTGTTGACAACCACGATTGGAACAAGATCTTGTTCCAAGGCTTTTTTCAATACGAAACGAGTCTGTGGCATGGTTCCTTCGTAAGCATCTACGACCAAGACAACACCGTCAACCATTTTCATAATACGCTCAACTTCTCCACCGAAGTCCGCGTGTCCTGGTGTGTCCATGATATTGATACGAGTTCCCTTGTAGGCAACGGCTGTATTTTTAGCAAGGATGGTAATTCCACGCTCTTTTTCGATATCGTTTGAGTCCATAGCGCGCTCTGCCAATTCAGTACGTGCATCAAGCGTTTCTGATTGTTTCAATAATTCGTCAACGAGGGTTGTTTTACCGTGGTCAACGTGGGCGATAATCGCAATGTTACGGATATCTTCTCTTAATTTTGTCATGATTTCCTCTAATATTTTAAATTTTTATTTCTAACTGAACAATTATACCACAGTCTCATTCAAAAATCACAGTTCAGCTAAGTGTAAATGTTTTCACTCTGCTTTTCTAGTCAAGGCAACTCTTTTCAAAGTCAGAGACTTATGATAAGATAAGCTGGTATGCGTTTAGATAGATTATTAGCCCAAGAAAAGGTCAGTCGCAAGGCTATGAAACAGGCACTTCTGAAAAAAGAAATCCTAGTAGATGATTGTCCAGCCAACTCCTTCGCTCAAAATGTCGACACTGGATTGCAGAAATTAGTCTTTCAAGGACGGCAAATCCAAGGCTACGAGCACAACTACCTCATGCTTCATAAACCAAATGGAGTCGTTACAGCTAGCAAGGATAAGAACCTACCAACCGTCATGGACCTCCTTCCACCTGACATCCAGTCTGACAAGCTCTATGGTGTCGGCAGATTAGACCGTGATACGACGGGACTGCTGCTTCTGACAGACAATGGGCCTCTTGGTTTTCAGCTCCTTCATCCCCAGTACCATGTCGATAAATCCTATCAAGTGGTGGTCAACGGACTGCTCACACCAAATCATATCCGACAGTTTAAGGAAGGAATCGTCTTTTTAGATGGGACCACTTGCAAACCTGCTCAGCTCGAAATTCTGTCCTCAAGCCCAACAGAGAGCCGGGCCTCCATCACTATCTCTGAGGGCAAATTTCATCAGGTCAAGAAGATGTTTCTCTCAGTCGGTGTCAAGGTGGTCTCTCTCAAACGAGTTCAGTTCGGTGATTTTACATTAGACCCAGAGCTAGCAGAAGGGCAATACCGTCCCTTGAATCCAGAGGAATTGGAAATCATTAAAAACTACTTAGAGAAAAGTGGATAAAAGAAAAAAAGCTTTATATTAAAGCTTTTTGTTTATTGCTTATCTAAAAAATACTGCGACGGCTGCAATCCAGTTAAGAGCAGAAAGAACAATACCTACAATAGATACAATTCTCTCTGTTTTAAAGTCTAAGCCAGATTCTTTTTGAAGTTCATTAGCAAACAATACACCAGTGATACCTAAACCAATACCTCCCAACGGAAACAACAAGCTAAGAATGATAGATAGGATACCCACTAAAAGCGGGTTTTTCTTCTTTTCTTGCATATTCTAAAAACTCCTTAAAATGTTTATTAATTTAGTATATGAGACCGACTTTATCAACTTTTTCCTTGATCTTAGCTAGTCTTGACCTTCCCGTTCCAAGAATCCAATCCATAAGAAAGGATATAAATCTCAGAGAAACCTTGTTTTTTCAGATAAAGTGCTGCATTGGTCACTCGTTGTCCACGTTGGTTTTCGTAGAGAAGGACAGGTTTATCCTTACGAAGGGCTGCAAGGCTTGACTTCAATTGACTTGAAGGAATATTGCGCGCACCAAGAATGTGTTTTCTGTGAAATTCTGCTGCATCACGGACATCAATCAACTGTCCTTTCCGAATCAAGGCTTCAAATTCTGCATTGTCTACAATCTTAGCCGCACGACGAATACGAAGGTAGTTATACCCCATCCAAGCCGCCATCGCTAGTACGATTCCCCACAAAATCCAAATTGTCATAAGTTCTTATCTCCATTTTTCTCTATGTAGTCTAATTCTATCTTGTGCTCTCTACGAAGAACAGCTTCCGCCTCTAGATAGTCTAGCTTGTCCATCAGACCTGCATCATAAATCCGAGAGAGTTCGAGCTTCATCAGTTCAATATCATACAAGCGCTTCCCCACATAGACAATAATGCCAAACTGTTTGAGAAATTGCTGCACATCATAGAATGTTTTCATAGCTTTCATTCTAACAGATTTTAGACTTTTTTTCAATACCAGTTTGGGTCTTTCCTCTCTTCCCTTCATCTTCTTTGCTCATTCTTCACCAAGTGTGGTACAATAAAAGCATGAGAATTCAACAATTACACTATATTATCAAAATCGTCGAAACTGGCTCTATGAATGAAGCAGCCAAGCAACTCTTTATCACCCAACCAAGTCTCTCTAATGCCGTTCGAGACTTGGAAAATGAAATGGGTATTGAAATCTTTATTCGCAATCCCAAGGGTATTACCTTGACCCGTGATGGGATGGAGTTTCTCTCCTACGCTCGTCAAGTTGTCGAGCAAACCCAACTTCTGGAGGAACGCTATAAAAATCCTGTCGCCCACCGCGAACTTTTTAGCGTTTCCTCTCAGCACTATGCCTTTGTAGTCAATGCCTTTGTCTCTCTGCTCAAAAAAAGTGATATGGAAAAATACGAGCTTTTCCTTCGTGAAACTCGGACTTGGGAGATTATCGATGACGTCAAGAACTTCCGTAGCGAGGTCGGTGTCCTCTTTTTAAACAGCTACAACCGCGATGTTTTAACGAAAATGCTAGATGACAATCACCTGCTAGCGCACCACCTCTTTACCGCTCAACCCCATATCTTTGTTAGCAAGACCAACCCTCTAGCTAAAAAAGACAAGGTCAAACTGGCTGATTTGGAAGACTTTCCTTATCTGAGTTATGACCAGGGGACGCACAATTCCTTCTACTTTTCAGAGGAGATTCTTTCACAAGAGCACCATAAGAAATCCATTGTTGTAAGTGACCGCGCCACCCTCTTTAATCTTTTGATTGGTTTGGATGGTTACACCATTGCAACAGGGATTTTGAACAGTAACCTCAACGGAGACAATATCGTTTCCATTCCACTGGACATTGACGACCCGATTGAACTAGTCTATATCCAGCATGAAAAAACCAGCCTGTCTAAGATGGGCGAACGCTTTATCGAGTATCTACTAGAAGAAGTTCAGTTCGATAGTTGATAAACCATCAGACATATTTTATAGTATTTCTTAGAAAATAATGATTGGAGAATATCGTTGAAAAAGTTTATATTGGCAAGTGCTGTTGTCCTTTCAATGGCAGGATTGGCACAAGCACCTATCTACGCAGAGGAAAGCAATGCTAATCCTCCTGCTACCACCGAACAAAGCAACTCTAAGGAAGATAAGAAAGATCTTTCAATTAAAAATGAAGAGGAGGTTGCAACACTTCCAAAAGACAGGGCAAAAGAAGAAGCACCTAAAAAAGAAGGATGGCAGGAAGAAAACAAGCAGTGGCGTTTCTATGAAAACAATCAGCCTGTCCTCAAATGGAAAAAAATTCAAGATAAGTGGTACTATTTTGACAACGATGGAAATCGACTCAGTGATACCATCTTTGATAGCTATGTTCTTAATAAAGACGGGGTCATGATAGAAAATGGCTGGGTAGCTCTTGAGGGTAAATGGTACTACGCCAGTGAGTCTGGAAAAATCATCCAACAAACATGGAAAAAAATCGGAGGAGCTTGGTACTACTTTGACAAGGATGGTGTCATGCTCAGTCAGACAATCGTTGATGGTTATCTCCTTACCAAAAGCGGGGCTATGGCTGAGAATGGCTGGGTGAAGGTTGACCAAAATTGGTATTATGTCACACCATCTGGTAGAATCTCGCAAGACAAATGGGAGAAAGTTAATGGTTCATGGTATTATTTTGACAAGAACGGCGTGATGCTCAGCAAAACGACCGTTGGTGCTTACCTGCTCGGCAGTAGTGGGGCTATGGCGGAAAACTCCTGGGTGAAGATTGATCAAAATTGGTATTACGCTAATGAATATGGGAAATACAGCCAAGACAAATGGGAGAAAATCAAGGGAACTTGGTATGCTTTTGAACAAAATGGAGTCATGCTTTCCAATAAATGGAAAGGAAGCTACTACCTCAAATCTAGTGGAGCCATGGCTGAAAAAGAGTGGATCTTTGACAAGGCCTACAAGAGCTGGTTCTATCTAAAAGCGGATGGCCGTTATGCAAATCAGGAGTGGATTGGAGCATACTACCTCAAGTCAGGTGGTTACATGGCAAAGAGCGAATGGATTTACGATAACTCTGACAAAGCACGCTACTACCTAGATGATAATGGACATTATGTTTCAGGAACTTACAAGATAGACGGTAAGGAACACCTGTTCCAAAAATACGGCCAATGGATTTCTGAAGTTTCGACTGAAGGCGGATTTACAAAAGGCCTATACAGCAATACCATTTTCCTAGATCCTGGGCATGGTGGTCGAGATTCTGGCGCCTTTTACTACAATGTCGCTGAAAAAGATCTCAATATGCAAATCTATCGCAAACTTCGCGCTAAGCTAGAAGAACTAGGCTACAAGGTCCTCACTTCTCGTGATAGTGATATTGATGTTGATTTTGTTACCGAACGTTCTCGTATGGTTAATAAGACCAACTCTGACATCTTTATCAGTATTCACTTCAACGCTACTGGTAATACCTACTCTAAAGCGAGCGGTATTCAAACCTACTCCTATAGCGATGAACCTGATTATCCAAGTAAGATTAATAAATACTGGCACAATCACCCAGATCGTATGAGTGAAAGCAAACGCCTCGCCGCTGCCATCCACTCCTCTCTTCTAGCAGAAACAGGGGCCAAAGACGCTGGTCTGTTGGAGAGCAGCTATGCCGTACTACGCGAAACAGCCAAACCAGCCGTTCTCCTAGAACTTGGTTATATGGATAATTTCTCCGAAAACCAACAAATCAGAGATAGTCACTACCAAGATAAATTGGTCGCAGGCATCGTAAAAGGGATTCAAAAATATTACGCTGGTCAGTAAAAAAGTCTCGAGAAATCTCGAGACTTTTTTATTTATCTTCTTTTTTATCCTTATCAGGAAAGAGGTAGCCAAGTCCTACACAAGCTAGCACACCAGCACCAATTACCAAACCACTAGAAATTGGCAACAGATCAAAAATAGCATTTGCAATGATAAAGGCGATGATCAAGCACATCAGACTAGCCTTGTAATCTTTTTTCAAAAAGTTTTCTAGCGTGAAATAGAGGAACAATCCTACCGGAATGAGTGACCAGAGGTTGACATCCAAACTTGGCCAGCCAACAGATCCGAAATACAATACTAGCGCTGCTGCTACTAAAAATACAAGTCCCAATAATTTTTTCATTTTTTGTCTCCATTTTCTTTTTTTGGTTCTTGAGTTGTCCGATACTGACCCCTCACGCCCCTTACATGAACCATTATAGCAGAGGAATTTTTCAAGAACAAGCCCTTTTGCCTATCTGGTCAATATCTCTGTCTATGTGGTTGAATATTTGTAACAAAAGAAAAAGAAGCACTAATGGGCTTCTTGATTCTGCCGATTGTAACAGTATTTTTGAACGAATACCATCTAGTTTTTCTTTTCCTTTGGCTCTAGAGAAGATTTGATTGATTCACGGTCTGCTTGTAGTTGAGCTAAGTTCTTTTCTGCTTCCTCAAGTTTACTGGTATCTGGTTTCACACGATAATAAACATTTTCTGGTTTCATTAACATAGACCCATAATCTTGTCCTGAAAGTAGTCTTTCCTCAGTATGATTGCTTTTATCCGTAATCTTTCCGTCATCAGCAGGTTGCATAACGACTCCACTTGGCACAGCTACTATTACAAATCCTCCAGCAACAGAATCTTTTACCCATGCACTGATAGACGCTGTCTCAGGGTTACGATTATCTTGTCCTTTTGATACCTTTAATCCAACTACAGATTCGTACTTTTGATCATTTGTAAACCAAGTCGCACGTACTTCTCCAGAATCATTAATAATGTATTCATTACCAGATTGACTACGCCAAGTACCTTCTAAACTAGACAAGTCATTGTTCTTAATTGCTTCAATATCTAATTTTGGAACAGCAGTTTCTTTCTTGAACTTGCTAACAAATGCTTCTGCTTCCGTAATTTTGGTATCTAAAGCAGTCAGTTGATCCTTGAGTTTCTGAATTTCCTCTTGTTTATCCTTATCAGTCTCATCTGTCTTTCCTTGGCTTGTAGACGATTGACTTGTTGACTCTGTAGTTGAAACAGCAGACGATGCTTGATTTGACTCTTTCTTTACAATCAGAAAATATGAGAAAATACTTACCAAGATAAGAGTGACTAAAACAGCGAGTGCTATGCCAATATAGATTTTTATTTTTTTATTTGGAGTCAACTTTGATTCTGACCGCTTACGTCCGTTAATCTCTTCAAATTGTCTTTCCCGTTCTTTCTTATTCATAATTTTCTCCTTTTTGATTTATATTCAGCCAAGTTTGCGAGACTTCATTCGTTACTATCCATGAACTTTTATGACTTTTTAAAAAAATCAAAGCAAAAATTTCTAGAATAATTAACAGCCTATAGTCCTCTAAAACGGAACGAAAACAAGTGCTTATTAAAATATATTATACCACAAAATATAAATTTTAGTTTTAATTTATAAGTAGGAGTTTCTGACGTTAAATAGAACCTATCTCAAACGTTCCACCTTTCCTATATTTACAAAAAAAGAAGCCCGTTTGGACTTCTTGATTCTGCCGATTGCAGGGCTTGAACCTGTGACCTACGCGTTACGAGTGCGTTGCTCTACCAACTGAGCTAAATCGGCGATTACCCTTTTAGTATAGCACTCTGAGAATAGATGTCAAGAAATTTTTATCTCCATTAGAAAAAGCCTGTCCTGAGACAAGGCTTTTACATATATCTCTATTAAATCTCCCATTTTCATAGAAATCTAAATAATATATTTATAAATCAATACTTTCACAAAACTATGTCATCACCTCACTATCTAATCTCAGTACATAAACCATTTTTTCTATAGCTTTTGTCTTAATCTTTATTTTTTCTCTTCAATCCAAGAAAAGCTCCTACTATAAACATGATTCCGGCAGCTAATAGTGTCTGGGCTCCGCTTGCTGTTCCGGTTTTTGGCAACTCATTAGGATTGTTACTAGTTGATTTACTATTGATGTTGGTATTTTTATTAGTTAAGTTTCCTTGTTCATTTAGATAAATGTTCTTGTTAATTTCAAAGTTTTTATCATTTTCATCAGAAACAATACTGTTGACATCATTAGTTGAATTAGATTGTGTTTTTTCTTTCTTTTTCGATACATCAAAAGTAGGTTTATTTTCCTCCTCCTTTTTCTCCTCTATTTTCTTGAATACAGGTTTTATAAAGGTATCTTTTGATAGATTAAGAACATAGCCAGCGTCTTTTTTCCCTTCGAAACCAGAAATTTCCCAACCATCAAATTGGTATCCTTTTTCTAATTCACCCATATAGACAGGTAACATAAAATCTTCTTCCGACACTATCGTTGAACTCATTTCTTTTCCATTTTGAATTGTCACAGTCACCGTATGAGGTTTTAATTCGCTTACCTCTCCCGTATCTTTGTTTAAAATGAATTCTTTTACGGTTGTATTTCTTGCGAAATCTTTTACAACAATCTTAATGTTTAGTGTCTTATCTGTTAGTTGTTTAATATCATCAAATGATTTGTATTCTTTTCCATTAACATAAATATGTTGTTCTTGAATCTCACCATCGAATCCATTATTTCTTTTATCATTGATGTTAAAGACTACAGATTTTCCATTAGCATATTCGATACTAGTATTTCCTTTTGGATCAATCTTTACTTCTGGTTTGACATTATCATATAAAAATTGATAATGTACTCCAACCGCTTTCGCATTCAAATCGCTATAGCCAGTTTGAAGATAAACATTTCCATCCATATCTGTTACCTTATCTGGGAATCCGTTTGCTTTATAGTCTTTCATCCCCCAGTCCATGATGTCACCGTCTTTAACATTAAGCTTAATGTTAAAATCTCTAGTGTTATCAATGTGTAAATCTCCGTAGATTAAATAATTATCTACAACCGATTCATTAACTCTCAACTCCCAGTTAAAACCACCCTTATCAGAAATCTTACCTCTTAAATAAAATTCTGGATTTCGTACATAAATTTTATTAGTTTTAGATGGATTAAAGTAGTTCTTGTCCAT
Organism: Streptococcus mitis; assembly: GCF_003942695.1. Taxonomy (GTDB): domain Bacteria; phylum Bacillota; class Bacilli; order Lactobacillales; family Streptococcaceae; genus Streptococcus; species Streptococcus mitis_BD. The sequence continues at coordinate 52,680 of NZ_RJNU01000006.1, read as the reverse complement.
TGAAAGATTTACTGGTTTTGCATCAATAAATAACGTAGAGCCATCTTCTTTTATAGCTTCTACATTGGACTTATCCTCTCCTGTGTACTCTTTACCATCCTTACCAAATAATACAAGTTTAGAAGGATCTGTCACAAGATTTCCATCGTTATTGATTGCCTCCCCTTTATCATTCATTTTAAATGTAAACACTTGATACCTTACAATGTTAAAGCCGTCCAAAGCCGACATTAATACTGATTGAGTACTTCTTCCATCTTCAACATTTCTACTATCAGCATAAATTGTTGTTTCTGATAAAACTCTTAGATTAGGATTGGCCTTTTGGATTTTTGCTATATCTTCCTTGTTATAGACTCCATTCCCTTCTAACATATCCGTTTTTCCAGGATTATAGGTAGTCACTTTTAGTGCATAGCCTTTTCTCAGAATGATGTTATCCTTTAATAGATATTGTTGTTTTTCTGAATCAGAATAGATTTTACCAGATTCCATGTCCGTTAAATTATTTGGTTTATTTTTTGAAAGATCTCCTTCTCCTAATTCTATTACATTCCCATAACTTGATGCATACGGATATTCTGCTTTAGTTTCCTTATTTTTTTCAGGCATTCTAATTTTAGTTTCAGCTTTTATCTGACCATCATCTTTGACAAAAAACCTCATATCTCCTGCAAAAGCTAATCCATCCACAATATCATTAATATTAGCGTATAAATCAAATGTCATCGTTTTTGAATGGGAATCATACTTGGTCGTTTTGATTTCTATCGATTTATAGTTATTTCCATAGTATACCTTGGCATTTTTAGAAACATTACTGATCTTTCCAAGAATTTCAAAGTGTCCATCTTTAGATGGGTTTAGAATGCCATAAATTTTTGATTTGATTTCATCAAGTTTTTCAGTTTCATATTCTAAGGCACTACCATCGTCATAAGCAATGATATTTCCCTTATCATCGTATTTATAATCGTATTCCTCTATTCTCTTACCAGTTTCACTTGTAAAGTCATCAACTTCTCTAAATTTCTTTTTAATGAGTTTCTTTAAATCTTTGCTTTCAAAGTCTCTAATTGTTGAAATTGTTTTATGAATAGTCAAGCTAGATTTTTCTTCGGTAGCCTCTTCATTTTCTTGATGATGTTCTACTTCAGTTGTATCTTTTTTAAGACTATCCTCTTTTCTATTTTCTAAATTTTTAAATTTAGATTCGGAAATCTCGCCAAGCTTTTGGTATTTAGATGAATCTTGATCAGGATCTACTAGATAATAGGAAATCATCCCATTTTTATCAGCATGATCAGCAAATTTAATTCTATGAATCTTTGTGAAATTGCTAGAACCGTCTAATGCAATCACTTCAATGATTTTTCCTCTTAAATCTCCTGCACCTTTAATTTCATAAATGGTATTTCCGTCTTTGTCAAGTTTTCTATTTCGTCCTTGACCCTCACCTGCATAAGTGACTTCAAGATTTTTCTCAACCTCTCCATCTTCATTAACAAGAGCGGCCCCAGCATACCAAACTTCGTTGGCAATCTCGTCAAATTTTTCAGGATGTTCTTTTTGATCTCTCGCAAATAGCGTTTCATTCTTATATTGCTCTTTGACCTTGTGATAAGTATCCTTTGTAATTAACTTAATTTTTCCAGGGTTTGAAAAATCAATTGAAACAATCTTTGGAGGGGTGTTATCAATTTTTACAGGAATATAGGAAACCTGCCATGGGTAATCCTTGGTTAATCTATATTTAAATTTATAGAAATATTGGCCTTCCGCAATCGGTTCAAATTGTCCTCGTATCTTAGTAGCAGGATCTTTTTTGTCATTACTTTCTGGGGCATTTTCTTCTCTACCTCTAGGGTTATAAATGAGTCCATCCCATTTCAAGTCACCCCAAACTTTTAGCTTAGAAGATTTAATGCCCTTTGCATCATTTCTTTTAGAGTTTAAAATTCCTTTAATAAAGTGTTCTCTCGAAATGACTTTTAAGTCTTTTTGATTTTCTCCTTCTTTATTTGTATTTACTATTGAAATCACCCCTTCTTCTGCACTTCTTAATACAAGTGGAGAAGGCGTTAATCCTCTCTCAAGTTGAGCATCTTGAGGATTTCCATTTGAATCTAAAGGATAGATTTTAGCAATATTAGAGCCACTTGATGAAGGTGCGTTGATTCCTTCGTTATTGAAAGCAAATAATTCTGGATTTTGATCTAGGGATGTTGTATTTTTATCTTTTCTATTTTGGATAACTCCTGCTGGATTAAATTTATCTATACCATGTTCTCCACCAATCCCCTTATTTAAGGTACCTGGAATTTTTGGTTTACCATCATCATCATAACCTTCCATTGCTTTTGATTTTGATCCTTCTTCCCAGGCCCATTTATCAAGGATTGGTTCGTGGTTCCAATTCCCAGCAAATCCCATTAGAGGCATCGACAAAGAAGGTTGGAAGTTTCTTTTCTTACCGTTGGAGTTTAGAGCTTCCATTTCTTCCACTGACTCAAAATGAATAAATGATTCTACAAATTTATTTTTGTTTTTAGCTTCTCCAACATTTATAACCGCATTTAAATCAAAGCTGGAATTTGGACCTATAGTGAAAGTATCATGCTCAAATGTGATATTTGCTCCTTTGACTTTTTCTGGGTGAATTTCTGGAACAATTTGCTTCCCGTCCGGAGATTTTTCATCTTTATATGTTTCATCGAGTTTTAGCCTATCAGTTAGAGCATCTGTAGTTACAGTTGATGCAGAAACTTTAAAGGTTAAAGGTCTGTTTGAGGTATTGTGAAGCTTAATTGTAAAGTATTTTTTATCACCTTTTATTTCTTTAAGAGAAATGGAACCATATGAATTTACCAAACCTTTAGAATCTGTATTTTTGAAAGTTGCTACAACTTCATTTCTCAAAGCGTTGGCAACATTAATTAGCCCCGCTCCCTGCTGTCTAGGTGATGCAAAGTATTGACTCTTTTCTTTCCAAGAGGTTGCATCCATCATAGGTCTTGCAGTATTTTGTAGAGCTATTTTTGTAAGACTTGTAAGGTCTATTTTGTCATCTCCCTTAAGATTTTTCAAGACAGGTCTTTCAAGCAATTCCTTTAATTTTGGTCGAATCAAAACAGTAGAAGCTGCTACGATTGGAGTTGCCATACTAGTTCCTGACATATAACCATAAGTGGATTTACCATTGATAACATTTAGAGTGGATTTAATATTTTTACCAGGTGCTGAAACATCCGGTTTTAAAAGCAAGTCTGTTCTTGGCCCCCAAGATGTAGACCCTGCTGGGACTATAATATCTTCTTTATAAAGTTCTTTGTCTGTGTCAGCTGCAAATTTAAAGTCAATTTCTTTTTCATCACCTACATTCGGTTTATTAGAATTATAGCTTTCCATATCAATTGGATAGTATTGTTCTAAGTTATCTTTAAAATCTTCCTTATTATTTCTTTTGACTTCAGTTTTTTTATCAGGGTTAATCATGTTCCATAATTTTACACCATCATCTCCTGAAATTGAAAATACTTGACTAGTAGTCCCTTCATCCGCTTCATATCCCATAGCTGGAAGGTCTGTCCAATTATCTCTATTGTAGTAATTTACAGTATTTACAACCATAATGGCACGTGCGCCTTTATCCGTTGCTCTTTTAAAAGCATCTTTTAAATCCTTGGTATAAATTCTATCCATTACTGCAATTTTGCCCTTAAGATCCAAGCCTATCAAATCTTTGTCTTGACCTTTGCCTATATATACAAATTTTAATTTATTTGGAGTTTTTGACCCATCCTCATTTGTTAGGATTTTATTTTTATCGAAAAAAGCTCCTATATTTCTGTATTTAAAACTTTGTCCTCCAATGTTAACCTTATCAAACTCAATGGTTTGATTTTTAGCAGAAGCGACCGCTATCGCATCTTCATGTGCGGCAGTTCGTGTTACATTTCCAGTATCTGTCATTTTCAGATTATTATTGGCTACTAAATCCCAAGAAGAACTTGAAGCAGAAGTCGCAAAATTACCTGTAGCAACAACCATTGGGATTCCAGCTTTTCTTAATGCTCTAATAGCCTCCCAATATTTCTCGCCTACAAGACCTGTTCCCGTAAAGCCAGATGATACCGAAACAACATCGACATTGTGTTTGATCGAATCTTCAATAGCATGAAACATTGTTTCATCACCCGCGAACCCAGATCCTGCGTCAGAGTACATTTTATAAGAGAAAATTTGTGCATTAGGCGCAATTCCATCTATGCCATTAAAGTTCTTGATATCTTTTTCAGTATCATTTCCAGCAAGAATCCCTGCAATATGCATCCCATGTGGGTCAAAATAATCCCTACCATCATCATATTTTTCTACAGTGATTTTACCACCATTATAATAATTGAACGCATGAGGGATTTTATCACTCAACCAATAATTTTTATCAGTGCCTTTTAAATCTTCTTTTTTAAATTTCATTGAGTCTTTGGCATCATCATCGATCCTCATAGCCTTATGCCTATAATCTGTTCCAGTATCGATATTTGAAATGACCATACCTCTACCATCAAAATTTTTCCCAAATGGAGCATTAATAGACTTTAGGTAATCAATAGCTTCCTCAACTCCAATTTCCTTTCTGGCATGATTCATCATTGGTTGGACTTTTTGTGATCGTTCAACCGACGAAACACCTTCCATTTGTTTAATTTTGTCCAAATTATCTGGAGTTGTTTCAATGGCAGCGCCATTAAAAATCGTATTATAGGTATATAAAACTTTTGTATCCTCAAGATTGGATAGTTCCTTAATTACTTTTTCTCCAGATTCTTTATCTTTAAATTCAGCAATATAGACAAGTTTATCTTCTTTTTTAGGATTTTCTGTATCTTTATTTACAAATGAGTTCGCATCATCTCCTTTGGATTGATTGGAGTCTTCTTTGATACTTGCTCCTTCGTTACTAGTTTTTTTGTCTATCTTAGGCTTTCTACTAACAACTTCTTTTTCCTCAATAACTGTTGTCTTCTTCTCCTCAGTATCCTTTGAAGTTTCTATAACATTATGAAGTTCTTCAGATTGTTCATTTTTTTCTGTTTCTTTATCTGCTACTACTTTTTCTTTACCAGAAATTCTTAAAGCATCTTCAGAACTAGGTGCATCTGCTAAAATTACCTCATTGGGGGCATATGCTGCTAAAATAACTGCAGCAGTAGTTAATGACAATACCGTACTTTTTTTCATTATAATTCCTTCATTTTTTATTTTAAACCCAATAGATAGAAAACTTTAACCTTGCTAGCCTTTGTTATAAAAAGTTTTATGACGTATTATCTAGTGGAATAGAGTAGTACATTTATATATAATTGTTAGCTCTCTGAAAAATAGTATATCAATTAAAAAATTTTAAGTCAAGAAAAATTAACACGCATTAATTTTTTTTTTAATGTACATTAAAAAATATAAACCCAAAACTTTCGTAGTTAACTGGGATACATTATCAGCACATTCACACCATCAAAAATAGTAGCAATTAACTGGAATAACTACCAAAATCGCAAAAAGGGGTATGGATAGAATTTATGCCTTAATAAACATGCAAAAACAACCGCTATAATTTTCAACGGTTGTTTGTAACATATTTAATTTTTAACTCTCATCCTATCTTATCTCTTACGAACCCGCACTTTCGTAGGCATCCAAGCCCCTATCCCAGAGTTTTAAAGAAATAACAAAGAAAACAAGGGAAATCAACATCAACCCACCAATGTTAAAGAGCCCGTCTTTGTCCTGCAAGAAATAGCTGGCAGGATAGTAGGCCGTAAAGGCGAAAGGCACGATAAAGCTAATCAACCAACGAAGAAGCGAATTATAAATGGAAATCGGATACTTGGCAAAGTCATTAAACATATAAAAAATGTAAATCATGGCGCCTGACTGCTTGGTCCAAAAAGCGATACTGGCAGTCGCGATTTTCAAGGAAGTATAGATTAAGGTCGCAAAAGGAATGCAGACTAGAAAAATCAGGAATTTTGGAAGAGTCCAAGCAATGCTTGATACTGTTGTCGCTAGTAAAATTCCACCGACCAATAGTTCGCCCAAGGCATCAATCTGAAAGGTCTCAACCAAGATGTGAAAGAGAGGATTGATAGGACGCGTCAGGTACTTGTCAAACTCTCCTTTTCGCACCAAACGTTGCCCCAGAGCCCAGAGATTGTCAAAAAAGAGATGATCTAGTCCCTTGGGAATTAAGGAAAATCCATAGATAAAGGCGATTTCTTGAAAAGTCCAGCCTTCTAAGGAAGGAATGTGTTGAAAGAGCACATTGAGAAACAAGAGGTTCAGGCCTTGAGTCAGAAAAACTCCTAACACGCCCACCACAAAATCGACCTTGTATTCCATGATTTGCTTGATGTATTGTCTGATAAAAATCAAATGCATGCGTTGATATTTTTTCATACTAACCTCCTTGAATAGTGATAAAGGACTGGACTCGTTTCCATATCAACTGAGACAAGCCCACCATCACTATGAGCCAGAAGAACTGTAGCAAAAGCGCCTGAAGAATCTGACTGGCATCGTATTTCCCAACAATGATCATAACTGGAGTATAAATCAAAGATGAAAAAGGCAAGAAGGACAAAATATCAGAAACAATCTTTGGAAAGAAAGCCAAGGGAATCAGACTTCCAGACATAAAGGCCACTATAGAAGTCTTGAGTAGATTGGAACCCCATAGATTTTTAAAGACAAAGGCTGAAAATCCAAAGCAGATATTAAAGAAAAAATTGATCAGGTAGGCTAGGGTTAAGCTAAAGAGATAAAGGATGGTTAATCCCAGTACTTCTACAATTCCTTGCCCAGATAAAATTTTCATCAAGACAATGACACTTAAAAATGGCAGTCCAACAGAGATAAAAATCAACCACTTGGATCCAAGCTCTGTAAAGAGGTAAGAAGCCGCAAAATGCACTGGTCGCAACAAACGCATGATAATGGAACCATCCTTGACCTCCTCCCCAATCATAAAGGAGCTATCTGACCTGGTCAAAAGATTAGTCACAAAACTCATGATGATGTAAAGGGTGATATCTGCCATGCTAAAGCCCTGAATCAAAGACTCTTGCGAGGAATCAAAGACCGCCTTCCAGAGATAGAAAGCCACAAAAGCTCCCATGACATCACCAATCCGATAGAGAATAAAGTTGACTCGATAGCTAATCAACTCCTGAATCCCTGCATTGATAAAGGGTTTATAACGTCTCCACAATTTGACCATCTTAGAGCTCCTTTCGATAGAAGCGACGGATAATATCCTCAATATCCGTATCCACCATCTTCAAATCGCGGATTTCAAAATCAGACAGGGTTTGCTTGATAATATCAGCCGACTGGTAGCGGGAACTGTCGAATTCAATATTGAGGCTGTTTCCTTGTCTATCAATGGTCATATCCGAAGAGCCTTCATAGTGAGAGACAAGATGACTTTGCCCTGGTAGCAGTTCAAAGGAAAGAGTCTTCATCTTGCCAAAGGTTTCCTTGAGCTGGCTAACCGTTCCATCAAAAATCTCTTGCCCCTTATCAATCATAAAAATTCGATCACAGAGTTGCTCAATGTCGCTCAGGTCGTGAGTGGTCAAGAGAATGGTTGTTTCTTCCTCTTGATTGATCTGAGTAATTGCCCGACGAATATTGTCCTTGACCGAAACATCCAAACCAATGGTCGGCTCATCTAAAAAGAGAACCTTGGGATTGTGAAGCAAGGAAGCCGCAATGTCCGCCCTCATCCGTTGCCCCAGTGAAAGAGTTCGCACGGGATCCTTGATAAATTCCTTCAAATCCAAGACTTCATTCAAAAAATCCATGCGTTTATGAAAGAGCGAGTCTGGCACATCGTATATCTCTTTCAAGACCGTATAGGTCTCTTGCAGTGCCAAATCCCACCATAGCTGGGTGCGTTGTCCAAAGACAACCCCGATATCCTTGACATAGTCTTGACGATTGTCCTGTGGAATCTTGCCGTTAATCCGACAAAAACCAGATGTCGGTTTTAAAATTCCTGTCAGCATTTTGATGGTTGTCGACTTCCCAGCACCATTTGCGCCGATAAACCCTAAAATCTGCCCCTTGGGCACCTCAAAGGTCAAATCCTTGACTGCCTCAAATGTCTGCTTTTCAGGATGAATAAAAGAACGCAAAGCCCCCTTCAAGCCCGGTTCCTTAACTGTCTTCACAAAATTTTTCTGAAGATGTTCCACTTCTATCATTGCCATAAATCTCTCCCTATAGCAAGGAATAGCAACATTGTATTTTTAACTACAAATATTCTAAATCCTTACTTTCTACACCTTCTACATTTTATTCTTACAGAAGGCTTTATACCAACCTATTATAGTCCAATAAAAAATGGAATGCAAGCGTTTGCCTGTAGATTATGAAATTAAAGATTTCTCTCTTATAATAATGCTTTTGGTCAAAAATTATGGTTTATTAGTTTACTTAAAACACCAAAAAACCTGCCAAAAAGGGCAGGCTACGAATTGTAAAAAGGCAAACTATTTTAATCAATATGAATCACTATTTAATCAAAGAACTAATCTTTCATAATTCTTTTCACAGTCCCATTTCTATCAATTAGAAAACAATCTGGAAAGGTCATCTGCTCCCATTTTTCATAATCAAAACTGGAATCAAAGTGATGTAGTAGTATTCCTATCAAATTACCGTGTGAACTAAGTAAAATCGTTTTTTCTGAGTATCTCTCTTCCAATTCCATTAAGAAATTTAGTACTCTAGCTAGTGCATCTTGATTTGATTCCCCTTCTGAAAGAGATTCACTGGGATTTTGCCATAAATATTTAATACTGTCTTCAAACTCAGAATCTTTTATAAAGGTTGAAGATAATTTTCGCTCTCGTAACCGATTATCAAGAACTATTTTATCAAATTGAATTGGTGAGCTATTAATTGTTTCAAATGCTCGTTTATAAGGACTAGAAAAATAATAATCAATATTAAAAGAATTCAAAAACTCTAACTGGTCAAGAGATGAAAATCCTTTTTCTGACAAAGTTCTATTAAAATCATCACTCGAAAATCTTGAATGAGCATGTCTAAGTAAAATATAAGAATTATTCATAAGTCATTCCTTTCAATTATTATCATCAGTCTCAATGGATTTTTAAGCCCTCAATTATTCTCTAAAAATTCTTTAATGCGAGAAACAATAGCATCGCTTTGATAATGATAGAGGTCATGAGGCGCATCCATATAGACGACTTGAACATTAGACTGGTCGCTTGCAAATCTCTCTGCATAACGTTGCCACTCAGATTGGCTAAAGCTAGTACCATCACCATTAGAAACCATTAGTAAGGCTGGAATTTTCGGATTAATGTTTGAGGGAACTTTCTTGGCATTTTCCTTTACCGTTTGGGATTCATGAAGCATGGCTTGTGACATCAACTGCTTATAAGCTAGAAGTTTATATTGTTTTCGTTCATTTTCGGTCAGAGTTTGATTTTTTATATAAAAAGACTCAGGGAAGTAGCGTAATAAACCAATCTTGCTACTCCAATATGCCACAGTGAGCAAGGACTGATTCTCCTTTAAATCTTCATAACTTGATGGCAATGCCCAATCTAAACCAATCAAAGCTTTCACTTCATCAGGAAACTTCTCCTGCCAAGCCAGACTCTCTAGACTAGCCATGGAATGAGACAGAATGATAAACGGCCCTGTGATATTTGCTTGCGAAAGAGCTTGGCGAGTCTCAGACAAAACCTCCATCACATCTCTTGAATGATTGCTATCATCACTATAACCATAGCCAGCACGCTCCACGATGACTACCTTATACCGTTTCGATAAGGATTCCGATACATTTTTAAAGTCCAATATGGGAGAAGCAATACCAGCACCTGAGAGAACTACTATAGTCTCAGGACCATCTCCTTCAACGTAAATATTTATTTGATGTCCATTGACGAGAACTTGTTGTCCCATAGGTGTTAGTGAGGCTTGTTCCTTTTCTAAACTAATACGATGAAAGATAAATGTAGCTAGTAAAAACAAAAGAATGAAACTAAGAAAACCAAGAAACCATTTTTTCAGTATTTTCATAGCATTATTGTACAAAAAATAGAACCTTTTAGCAACTTAAGATTGGTTCTTCTACAGTATATTCGCTATATATCCAGACACAAAAAAACCCACCCAATGGGCAGGTTCTGTATGTATTATTCAGCTAGATTAAGCTTTACCTTCTGAACCGAATACGTCGATACGTTCTTCAACTGATGCTTGGATAGCTTTTACACCGTCAGCCAAGAATTTACGTGGGTCGAAGAGTTTTTTCTTGTCGTATTCTGCTTCGTTAGCTTCGTAGTCACGAGCAAATTTACGAGTTGCGTTAGCGAATGCGATTTGACATTCAGTGTTAACGTTAACTTTCGCAACACCAAGTTTGATAGCTGCTTGGATTTGGTCATCAGGGATACCTGAACCACCGTGCAATACGATTGGGAATCCTGGTACAGCTTCAGTCAATTTTTGCAAGTGGTCAAGGTGAAGACCTTTCCAGTTTGCAGGGTATGGACCGTGGATGTTACCGATACCAGCTGCCAAGAAGTCGATACCAGTTGCAACCATTGCTTTAGCATCTTCGATTGGAGCCAATTCACCATCACCGATGATTCCGTCTTCTTCACCACCGATAGTTCCAACTTCAGCTTCTACTGACACACCATTTGCGTGAGCAAATTCTACAACTTTACGAGCTTTTTCAAGGTTTTCTTCAACTGGAAGGTGTGAACCGTCAAACATAACTGAAGTGTAACCAACTTGAATACACTCAAGTGCATCTTCGTAGTGACCGTGGTCAAGGTGGATAGCTACTGGTACAGTGATACCCATTGATTCAACAAGGTTAGCGATCAAGTTGCGAGCAACTTTGTAACCACCCATGTATTTAGCAGCACCCATTGAAGTTTGGATCAAAACTGGAGCTTTTTTAGCTTCTGCTGCACGCAAGATAGCTTGAGTCCACTCAAGGTTGTTTGTGTTAAATCCACCAACTGCATAACCGTTGTCACGAGCTGCTTGGACAAATTTTTCTGCTGAAACGATTGCCATTTGTCAGGCCTCCTATATATTTTTTGGGACATCCCATTTACATTGTTCATTTTATCACTTTTTGATAAAAAAAGCTAGTTTTTCCCATACTTTAGATTGAATTTCTTCCCATCCAATCAATGTAAACCCTTTCTTTCCCTTAGTCTTGCACGACTTTAGGATAACGTATGAAAAAGGTCAAGCGATCATCTTGCATCTCAAAATGATAAGGTAATTTCTCATGTTCTAATAAACTTTTGACCACAAAGAGTCCCATCCCCGAACCCTTGGCCTTGCGACTGGCATTTTCAGAAAAAGACTGGGCCAGTTTTTCTTGTTCTTCAGGACTACAGCTATTCTCGATAAAGAGTTCCCCTTCTCTTTCTCCGATACGGATCAAGCCGCCTAGAGTGGAGTGCTTGATAGCATTACTGATGAGATTCGATAGAATTAGTTTCATGACAGATGGGTTTATGTAAGCCTGCTGATGGGTTAGGCTAATGTCTACCTGAAGTTCTCTCTCCTTGGTGAGCAAAGCATAATCCTTGACCAGACTTTGTGTCATCTGAAGGAGGTCAACCTCTTCTTTCTCCTCTCGCAATTCCTGTACAGAAGAAAGAGACAATATCTGGAGAACGTGGTGACTGAGGTCGTCCACAATCCCCAAGGCAACTCCAAGATAGTGGTCTCTATCCTTATAACGGCCGATATTTTCTTTCATATTTTCGATTAAGATTTTCAAACTAGCCAGAGGTGTTTTCAATTCATGAGAAGCTCCTCGTAGGAACTCAACCTTCATCTTCTCCAGCTGGAGAATAGCTTCATTCTTCTCATGCAAGTCCGCAATAACTGTCAAAAGATGCTGGTAGAGGCTATTGATTTGTTCCTTGAGATCACCTATCTCATCCTTGGAATCCACACGTAATCGCACTTGAGCATCTAGTTCCATCATTCTACGGGTCACCCGCTTGATTTCCAAAATCGGTGCAACAATGGTCCGAGCGTAGATGTAGGCCACCAAGAGGGAAATCAGAAAGGATGCCAGCAAGGTATAGGGGAGAAACTGAAGACTGATTTGCTCTGCTTCCTTTTGCAAATCCATGGAAGACAGAAACTGGAGAGTCATAGTGCTACCATCTTGCGTTTTCACCTCACGCTCCTCGATAAAGAGGGAGGTAGTCTGGCGATCCGTGTCCAGAGGAAGGTTGTCCTTGACTTCTAACTTGTCCTCGGTCATTTCTCCCTTGACAGCTCCTTTGATATCACTGGTCTGGGAATACAAGTCTAACACTTGTTCGATATTTTGCCTATCTTTTCCGTCCAAGGACTGAGCAATGGCTGTCGCTTTCTGGCCAATGGTTTCCTGACGATGGCTCAGATAAGTTGAGGGAAAGAGAAAATAAATGGCTAAATGAAGACAAATAACCAGAACGCTAAAAATCGAGAAGGTATAGATAAATATCTTTGTAAATAAACCTGTTCGTTTCATTTTCGCTCCAATTTATAACCAACATTGCGCACAGTGAGGATGCAATCCAAGTCTAGCTTTTTCCGCAGTTCCTTGATATAGACATCAATAACACGGTCAAAGGGGACCTCATCTGTCGCCTTCCAGACAGCATCGATAATCTGAGAACGAGTCAAGGCCCGGCCTTCATTTTTCACCAGATAGTCCAGAATTTCCAACTCCTTGGCATTAATGGCCACTTCTTGACCTGCTAGGCTTGCACTGTAGCTCTCAAAGTCCACCTTGGTATCCTTATAGGAGAAGATTCGTCCTGTATCGTAGTAGCGCTTGAAAATCGCGTCCACCCTTACTTTTAAAAGGGAGAGGGAAAAGGGTTTTTCCAGATAGCCATCTGCTAGCGAAGCAAAGGCACTCATCTTGTATTCTTCATCCTGAAAGGCGGTCAGCATCAAGACAGGAACCTGACTGCTTTTACGAATCTCGGCTAGGACTTCTAAGCCATTAAGCTTGGGCATCTGGATATCCAGCAGTACTAGAGCTACTTCATAGCTGGAAAATTTTTCCAGAGCTTCTTGACCGTCCGCCGCCTCAATGGTTTCATAGCCACAATCTGTCAAATAGTCACTAATTCCCTCACGGATCATCTCCTCATCTTCTACAATTAAAATTTTCATAGAAAAACGTTTTACATTCCTTTAAATTTCTTGTTAATCTTTTTGTTTCATCCTGATAGGAAGAAGCCTTATCAAGATGAAATAGATAAAAATGCTACCTATATTATACCCCATTTAGGGGAGAATAGGTAGCAAGTTTTTTATTCACTATCGAGCAAGAGCTCTTTTGGTTGTTTTCTGAGGAGATTGCTTGAGGCAAGCGCCATAACGAGAACCACTAGAACCAAGGCAAGGACAAAGACGATGATAAAGTCTGATGTCTGAATAGAAATATCTAGGCTCGACAAGGTCTTGCTAAAGCCGTCTACTTCTGCACCACCACCAAGATTAGAGGCTTGAGCAGCCTTGCTGGCTTGCTTGGCAACACCTGAAGTGACATTGGCAAGAACAGTATTTCCGATGGCACGAGCTGTGTAGTTGGCTAGGAAGTAAGCAGAAACGAGAGCAGGGATGGCAATCAGGATCGATTCGGTGATAAATTGCCCCAAGATACTTGCCTGCTTGAGACCGATAGAGAGGAGGATTCCCACTTCCTTGCGGCGAGCGTTAATCCAAAGACTGAGCAAGAGGGCAAGGAGAAGGACTGAGAAGCTCAAGCTACCCCAGAAGAGGAGGTTGGCCATCTTGTACATACCAGAAATGGATTGCTCAAGAGCTGGGTAGTTAGAGGAGCTCTTCACAAGTGTGTAGCTCTTCCAGTTGATACCACTGATACCATTCAACTCTTTCATGACGTCATCCAAGTTCTTGTCTGCTGTTACAAAGAAGGTTGCGTCCCCATAAATAGCTGTATCTTCTGTGTATCCATAAAGTTTTGCAGCAGTGTGAATGTCTGTGATAGCTGTGTTTTCATAGAGTTCTTGTGAGTAGGTTACTGCAGACTTATTGTGCCCATCAAAGAGTCCCTTGATTGTAACTTCGACTGTTTCCTTGGCACCTTTTTCATTGTCTGCATCGTAGATATTGGAGTCTAGTTTGACCTTATCTCCGACTTTCCAACCGTGTTTAGCTGCCAAGTCCTTGTGCATGAGAATCTTGTCCTTGTCGTCGTTGGTTAGGTGCTCACCTTCAACCAGTTTATAAGAACCAGAGACAAACTTATCTTCTTTTGAGGAGTCATTGACACCTGTAAGCATCAAGCTGCTTCCAAACCGTTTAGCACGATCAGGTGTCAGATTTTTCTTGGTTTCTGGCGTTTCGATGAGTTCATATCCAGTCAAATCTCCGATAGCGTTGATGCGTTTAACATAAGACTCGATAGCCTTATTTTCGGTAATTTTTTTGATATCCTCACCCTTGATATTCCCAGCACCTCGAGGCGTTCCTTGATTGACGCGACGATTGATTTGCATGGAGAAGCTGTTGGTGATATTTTTAAAGGTCTCCTGAGAAGCCTTGGCAGTAGCTCCCTTGATCGACAAGCCGACCAAACTCAAGCTCGCCATGAGGAGAATAATCAGGAAGATAACAATCGATTTGAAAAACTTCCTTGTAACATAGGCAAATGCGTTGTGTAACATAGGTTCCCTTTCTAGATGTTGTTCTATTTCAATGTCTTATAACTTATATAAAATAATTTTTTACTATTTCCCTTAGATTGTGCGGACGGGAGCAACTTCCTGTAGGAATTTCATCCCTAATTTTTGAGCCATATGTCTCAAAAATTCCGGCCTAGATAATAACTTTGTTATTATCTAGGCTATCACTACTACGGGAAATAGTTGTTAATGACTCACTTCGGTTATTATTACTATACACGTATCTGATTACCAACTAATACTATTTTAAAGTTTAATAACTAGATTCTATATTTCAGTCAGTTTCTTATCTTTCAACTCAAGTGTAATATCTGACGCTTGCGCCACTTCTTTACTGTGCGTAACGACGATCACACATTTACCTGTTTTCTCGGCAAGTGATTTGAGCAGTTCGATAATATCTCCAGCAGTTTTAGGGTCCAGATTTCCTGTTGGCTCATCAGCTAGAATAACTGGAGCTTCTGATACCAAACTGCGAGCAATAGCAACACGTTGTTGTTGACCACCTGATAACTGGAGAACATTCCGCTTGATCTGACTTTCATCCAAACCAAGCTCTAGAAGTGTATCCTTGCTTGCCTTTTTGTTGACCAAGCGGATATTTTCCAGTGGAGAAAGGTAATCAATCAAATTATAATTTTGAAAGACCAGAGAAATATGGTGCATGCGATGGTAAGAATAGCCTTTTTCGCGAATATCATTTCCTTCAAAGAGGATTGATCCTTCGACAGGACTATCTAGACCAGCAAGCAGAGACAAGAGAGTGGATTTTCCTGCTCCTGACTCACCAATGATACTATAAAATTTCCCGGGTTCAAAATTATACTTGATCTGATATAAAACTGCCTCAGCAGTGTTCTTATAACGGTAGGTAACATCTTGCAATTGTAATAAAGTCATGATTTCTCCTTCTTATACTCAATGAAAATCAAAGAGCAAACTAGGAAGCTAGCTGCAGGTTGCTCAAAGCACAGCTTTGAGGTTGCAGATAAAGCTGACGCGGTTTGAATTTGATTTTCGAAGAGTATTAACTAATAGATGATAAAATTTCCTTAGGTGATTTTCTAAATAAGAATAGGAAACAAAGGGCTACAGACAAGCAACCAATCAAGAGCAGAAAGACATAGGATTCTGCAAAGGATAGGAGACTGGTTGATAGACCGCTTGCTTTTGCCAGCGTGTCCTGTAAGCTTGTCTGATCTCCACTGGCTAGGACAGTTTGGAGCAGATAGGATGTAATGGCATTTCCAGCGATAAAGGATGGAAGCAAAGCTCCGAGAGATACCAAAACTACCTCTAAACAGAATTGTAGGAAGATCAAACTCTTGCCTTTTCCAAGTGCCAGTAAAATCCCTACTTCGTAGACCCTTTCTCTCAACCATAGAGACAAGACCAAAATTAAGGCTCCAGCTCCAGCTATCAACATCCCATAAAGGAAGATGGTCAGGAAGGTTTGGAAGGTTGCAACTGAGTCTTTGATTTGTTCAAAGGCCTTGTTTTCCTTCTCAACTTGGTAACCTTGACTTTCCAAAGCCAAGTTTTCCACCTGCTTCATGAGTCCATCCATTTCCTTAGGATTTTCTACATAGAAGCGCGCTGCACTGACTTGCGGTTCACTATTTCCCAAAAGAGTTTGGCTACTTTCATAGTCTGTAAAGACCTGGTTTTCACTGAAGTCAGAAGATAAGCCTGTGAATTTTTCTTGTTTTTTACCAGAAAAGATTCCGACAATCTCAAACTCAACGGTTTGTCCTTTTCCAGCTTCGGACTGCCCAGCATCCAAACGAATCTTGTCATGAAGCGAAAGACCGTTCTTCTTAGCCAACTCTTCGTGGATGAGGATTTTCTTGGAATCTCCTTTTTGAAGGTGTCGACCTTCTTTTAGGTTGAAAGCCGAGCTGGTAAAGGTAACATCCTTGGCTGAATCTTCAAGAGCCGTTAAGCTAACCAAATTCTTGTCCGCAGCTGACAAATCATCTCGCTCTACGCTCTGCTCACCACTCACTGCTTCCTTGTCTTTCAGTTTTGCGACCGTCTCAAGTTCAGGAGAGATATTTTCCAGTCCCTTAATCTTGCTCACGGATGCTAGGTCTGACAACTTGAAAGTCTGACCATTCTCTATCTTTTTGATAGAAAAAGATGTGTTGAGTGATTTGTAAAGATTACTTTCTACTGTTTTGTTGGACTTCATCAGAGTCAAACAGGCTGAAATTCCGGCCAATAGGACCAATAAAATCAGAAATAAAATAAAACTTCTCAGTCGTTTTCTGCTGACATAAGCCCAAGCTCTTTGGATTGGATTCATTTGTCACCTCCATATTTGTAAGACTATTATAAAATCCAAATATGAAATGTTTATGAAATCAAAAAAATTTTTTGATTTATTTTTTGAAAAAATAAAGAAAGCTAGCAACTGCCAACTTTCTTCATATAGAACACGTTTTACCAATCAAAAACCGACTCCATGCCATAAATGATAGTTCTTGATGCCAATACCTTCCGATATCCAAAATACCTCTTCTAGCCCTCTTTTTGAAAACAAAAAGAGCTAGCTAAAGCTAACTCTTATCCTATGCGGAGAGAGGGACTTGAACCCTCACGACCTAAAGCGGTCACAGGATCCTTAGTCCTGCGCGTCTGCCAATTCCGCCATCCCCGCGTCGATTACTTTACTAGTATATCAACTTTCAAAATCTTTGTCAACACTTTTTTCAGATTTTTTTCATTTTTCCAAGGGAATCATTCTTTAATTTCAGCCAAATTTTCATCCAACAATTTGGCTCCCAGAGTGTTCTTAAAATGTCCAAGAGCAAACTGATGATTTTCTGGCCAGATGGAAGCAACCGCAGGCTTGACAACCTCGATTTGATAACCTAAATTATAAGCATCAATAGCCGTATGGAGAACACAAATATCTGTCAAAACACCAGTTAAGATGACTGTATCAACTCGACGTTCTCGCAAGCGGATATCTAGGTCCGTACCTGAAAATGCTGAATAGTGACGCTTGTCCATCCAAAAGACACGACTATCCGCCTCATGCTCAGCATAAAAGTCAGCTAGGGGGCCATAAAGTTTACGCCCACTAGTTCCGATGATGTTGTGTGGTGGAAAGAGCTTGCTTTCTGGGTGGAATGTATCCTTCTCCTCATGAGCATCAATGGTAAAAAAGACATAATACCCACGTTCAAAAGCCAGTCTGGTTACGCGATTGATTGCTTCTGATATGGCTTGAGCAGGCGCTCCAGCAGTTAGCTTTCCATGGTCTGCTACGAAATCCTCTGTATAGTCAATTGAGATTAAAGCCTTTGCCATTAGTAGTCCCTCTTTTTCACTTCCTCAAAGATATCTGAAATCAATACTTTGAGATAGGTTCCCTTCATTCCTAGTGAACGGCTTTCAATAATTCCTGCCGACTCTAGCTTACGGAGAGCATTGACGATCACTGAGCGCGTAATACCGATACGATCTGCAATAACTGATGCAGTCAGCTGCCCTTCATTTCCATCCAACTCAGCTAAAATAGCTGAAACAGCACGAAGTTCTGAGTAAGAGAGGGTATTAACCGCCATAGTAACAGCCGTACGACGGCGGATATTTTTCTCGTCTTCTTCACGTTGGAAGTTCAAGAGTTGAATCCCCACAACCGTGCTCGCAATCTCAACAAGAATCAAATCCTCATCTTCAAATTTCTTGTCATTACGCCAAATAATCAAGGAACCTAGTCGAATCCCTGATACATGAATGGGAGCAATGGTTGTCAAACCATCTGGAAAATCCGCACGGCTCTCTACAGGAAAAATAGTCAAATCATGTTCAACAGGAAGATTGGCTTCTGTATCATAGATCATGTTTGCCCCTTGTACATAGTCATCTGGGAACGTCTTGGTTTGGAAAAACTGCTCTACACGGTCTGTATTAGTTTTATAGCGCATAAAGTAGCCCAAAAGACGGCCCTTGCTATTGACAATACAGGCATTGCAATCAATAATGTCTGCTAGTTGACGTGTAATGGCATTGTATGGAAGTTCATCCTGCATCTGCTCTTCTGAGCGTTTTAAAATTGATGTAATTTTTCTTGTTTTTTCTAATAAATGTGCCATTTTTTACCTCGCATATAATCGCTTCCATTATAACATAGAAAAGTCTTTATTTCAATAATTATCTGAAAATTGCTTATTGAATTGCAATTTTTAAAAGCAAAAATATTTTATAAAAATAGCAATTTTTTATTGACATTCTGTTTGGATTTTTATATAATAATATTATAAGAAGATGGATTAAAGTTCCCCTTCCCATCTCACCTTTCCTTTACTTTTATACATCTTCTTTTACTATCGGTCTCCTTATATAAAAAAGCGATTCATTTTGAACCGCTTTTTCTTATTTATCGCCCTTGTTACGAATAACAAAGCCTGTTTTCTTTTCACTTGAAGTGTTGCGAGGTTTTTTATTGTCTTTATTATGGTAACGTTTGTCTTTATCAAAACGGTCGTTTCCACGACTACCTTTCTTGAACTCATCACGACGACCATTGCCACGGCGATCACGGTCTCGACGGTCGTCTCCACGACGGCCTCCTCGACCTCCCTTAGCTTTGCCACCAAAGCCATTACCTGATGGTTTAAATGGCAGTGGTTTTTCACGCGCAATCTCCACTTCAGGAAGGTTGTCTGGATCTTGGACTGTCAGGCTCAAGATATACATAGCCAATTCTTCTGGACTAAATTCTGCAGCTAACTTACGAGCATCTTTAGTAAATTTCTCAAAGTTTCCACGAATAGTTTCGTCTGCAAAATCACGTTCGATTTTCTTGAGCGCTACTTGTTTCTTAGCTTGGAAAGCTTCTTCTGCTGTCGCTGGTTTCAAGCCTTTCATGCGTTTCTTAGTCAAGTTTTCGATGATTTGGAGATAGCCCATTTCATTTGGTGCTACGAAAGTAATGGACTGACCTGACTTACCAGCACGCCCTGTACGACCGATACGGTGGACATAACTTTCAGGATCTTGTGGAATATCGTAGTTGTAGACATGGGTCACACCTGAGATATCCAAACCACGAGCTGCTACGTCTGTTGCAACTAGAACATCGAGATTACCATTTTTAAAATCACGAAGGACACGAAGACGTTTGTTTTGGTCTAAGTCACCATGAATTCCTTCAGCACGGAAGCCACGGATTTTAAGCCCACGAGTCAATTCATCCACGCGACGTTTGGTGCGACCAAATACGATAGCAAGTTCTGGTTGTTCCACGTCCATGAGACGTGTCATAGTGTCAAATTTCTCTTGTTCCTTGACACGGATATAGTACTGATCAACCAGTTCTGTTGTCAATTCCTTGGCAGCAATCTTGACATGCTCAGGTTCTTTCATGAACTGAACACCGATACGCTTGATAGCTTCTGGCATAGTTGCTGAAAAGAGCAAGGTTTGGCGGCTCACTGGCACTCGAGAGATAATGGCTTCGATGTCTTCAAGGAAGCCCATGTTGAGCATTTCATCCGCTTCATCAAGGATGAGGGTTTCAATGTCTTGCAATTTCAAGGCCTTGCGTTTAATCAAATCCAAGAGACGGCCTGGTGTTCCTACCACGATGTGAGCACCAGATTTAAGGGCCTTGATTTGTTTCTCAATGCTTGAACCACCGTAAACTGAACGAACTTTCACTCCCTTGCTACGGCCAAAGCGGAAAAGTTCTTCTTGACTTTGAACAGCGAGTTCACGAGTTGGAGCGATGACCAAGGCTTGGATGGTCGCTTCTTCTGTACGGATTTTTTCAAGGGTTGGTAAGCCAAATGCCGCAGTTTTCCCTGTACCAGTCTGGGCTTGACCGATAACGTCTTTTCCCTCAAGAGCCAAAGGAATAGTTTGCTCTTGGATAGGACTTGCTTCTACAAATCCAGCTTTTTCAATCTCTGCTAGCAATTCAGCAGACAAGTTAAATTCATTAAATTTCACGTTTTTCTTCTTTCTAAAGGTGGTGCGAAGCCACCCTATAGCGCTTAGCATATACTTTTCTTTTCATGACGTATCTTCTTCAAAACGAGATACCGTGTTGCTTCTTTTCCACGAAAGAAAAGTACGAGTTTCTTTGCAACCTATCTAGTATAACACAAGAGCGAGGCAAAAGATAGTAGAATCCATTAGGAAAATCATGTAAACGATTTTCCACAAATATAAATACATCCTTATATGGTTCGTTTCTCCCGTAGCAGAATTGTGCAAAAGTTTTTTTCTTGTGCTAGAATGAAACCAAATAGGAGGATATAAAAATGTTAACTTATGATTTAATCGTTATTGGATTCGGTAAAGCTGGGAAAACACTAGCTGGTAAATTAGCTTCAGCTGGAAAAAAAGTAGCTCTTGTCGAACGTAGCAAAGCTATGTACGGTGGAACTTGTATCAACATCGGTTGTATCCCAACTAAGACCTTGCTAGTTGCTGCTGAGAAAGATTTGTCTTTTGAAGAAGTCATTGCTACCAAAAATACTATCACTAGTCGCCTCAACGGTAAAAACTATGCTACTGTTGCTGGTACAGGTGTGGATATCTTTGATGCGGAAGCTCACTTCCTTTCAAACAAGGTCATCGAAATCCAAGCAGGTGACGAAAAACAAGAACTGACTGCTGAAACTATCGTTATCAACACTGGTGCTGTTTCAAACGTCTTGCCAATCCCTGGACTTGCTACAAGCAAAAACGTCTTTGACTCAACAGGTATCCAAAACTTGGACAAATTGCCTGAAAAACTTGGAGTCCTTGGTGGTGGAAACATCGGTCTTGAATTTGCAGGTCTTTACAACAAACTTGGAAGCAAGGTAACCGTTCTAGATGCCTTGGATACTTTCCTACCTCGTGCAGAACCTTCCATCGCAGCTCTTGCTAAACAATACATGGAAGAAGACGGTATTGAATTGCTTCAAAACATCCATACTACTGAAATCAAAAACGACGGTGACCAAGTCCTTGTCGTAAATGAAAAGGAAACTTACCGTTTCGATGCCCTTCTCTATGCAACTGGACGTAAACCAAATGTAGAACCACTTCAACTTGAAAACACAGACATTGAACTAACTGAGCGTGGTGCTATCAAGGTCGACAAACACTGTCAAACAAACGTTCCTGGTGTCTTTGCAGTTGGAGATGTCAACGGTGGACCTCAATTTACCTACATTTCACTTGATGACTTCCGCGTTGTCTACAGCTACCTTGCTGGAGATGGCAGCTACACACTTGAAGACCGCCTCAATGTACCAAATACTATGTTCATCACACCTGCACTTTCACAAGTTGGTTTGACGGAAAGCCAAGCAGCTGATTTGAAACTTCCATACGCTGTTAAGGAAATCCCTGTTGCTGCCATGCCTCGTGGTCACGTAAATGGCGACCTTCGCGGAGCTTTCAAAGCTGTTGTCAACACTGAAACAAAAGAAATTCTCGGAGCAAGTATCTTCTCAGAAGGTTCTCAAGAAATCATCAACATCATCACTGTTGCCATGGACAACAAGATTCCTTATACTTACTTCACAAAACAAATCTTCACTCACCCAACCTTGGCTGAGAACTTGAATGACTTGTTTGCGATTTAAGATTTCAAATATTCTACACAAGACAAGTATCCATTTTGGTGCTTGTCTTTTTCTATCCAGTCCATAGTTTCCTTACAAGATTATTTGTGCTTTTAGCTTTAAAAGCTTATAATATAGGTGTAGGATGTTGTCTTCATTTTCTGTTCAAAGAGGAGGCTAATCAAATGGGAAAGCAAGTTAAATCACAAAAACACACTCCTTTTTCCTTCCTATCCAAAGAAAAAAGTACGGCTGTGAAAACACTGGTTTTCTGTGTTAGTATAGTCTTCATTTTTCTCCTACTTTTCTGGATGCTTTTTCGCTTGATTTCACCTCAAAAACAGCAATTCACAGTCAATCAAGCTGCTGATTTTTACCTTGTCAATTCGAAATCCATTCAAAGTTATCAGTTGCAAAACGATCAGTTTCAGCTCATGAAGACTGAGGACGTCTCCATTGCAGAAGATGTCAATTTCTGGTTTCCTCAGGGACGGTTTGACAATCGCTATCTCGTCTTTTCATCTGGAAATACCAGAGGGAAAGCATCCACTCAGAACATCGTATCTCTTGACTTTCAGACAGGGGACATCCGACAAACTTCAACTCCCTTCTATGCTTATTCGGGAGCTGGAGTATCAGACAAGTTCTTCTACACAGGCCAAACTACAACTGAGGATGGGGTGCTCAGTATGTTTGACATCTCAGGAAAGCTGATTACTCAGAAAACATTTTCCGAGTCCACTTCCTTTCCAATCCAGTTTCACGGAAAAGGAAATCGCCTCTACCTCGGTCTGGGATTTCATGATGAGTCTCGCCAACGACCCGCTTTAGTGTTTGATGGATATTTAGTTGAATTAGACGAAAATGACCAACTAAAAGAATTGTCTCGCACACCTCTGACAAGCGAAGGAAAGATCGTTGAAATGTTGACTTCTTCTGAATTAATCGGTGACAATTATTACAGTAGCGTTGCTTATACCCGAAATACGGAAACTTTCTCCAAAGATCCAGACAATCGCATACTTGTCATGAACTTGTCTAGTAAGGAAAAGCACTTCATCACGCTACCAGAGGACAATCCCAATCTTCTTTATAAAACACCGAAAGAAGACCGATTGATTGTTAAACATGAAGCGGACGGAAATGATCGCTGTGCCTTATCTATTGTTAATCTCTCTGATGAATCTAGCTATCTAATCAATGTCAGAAAAGATTTACCTGACTCTACAGAAGAGATAATACACATCGATGCAAGTTTGACAAACAAGGTATTGATCGTAACTAATCAACATTTCTTATTGTATTCATTAGAAAATGGCCAACTTTTAACTAAAACAAAATTGGAACTGAAGCAAAATGACTTCCCAATCGCAACTTGGTTTCAGAACTAATCACTCACAGCCCTCGTCGGGCTGTTTTTGTTTCTGCGAAATCTCAAATCTGTCTTTTCTTTCTTTTATGATATAATGTCCACACTTTACTTAGCAGTCCTAATTTTATATATAGATTGAGTCTCAGATCACTCTTTCAAATATCAGCAATACATATGACTTTGAATAACTCGCTTCAACTCATCGTTTTATGGGTAATTTAAAAAGTTTATTTTGCAATGATTGTTTCATGCCCAATTAGGTAAATTATCCACTCTTTGCGCGGGTCGTATTTGTATTTTCATCGTTTGTGGGAAGATTTTACCGTTTATAAATTGATGGTTAAGTCTATATATTTTTTCTTCTCAAATATTTTCCAAATTATTTAATCTTTTTAAAGATAAGAACAACTTTCTAATTAATCAAAGGATACTTCAAATTTCTTCATTCTTGATAATATGAGCAAAACTCCGCAAAATGTTTAAACTTTATCATTGTAAAAAATATCGAAAGAAATCCCATATTACATTAGTATATATTTGGTATGGGATGAAATTGACTTTCGAAAATATTAACTATATAATGTCTGTAAACAAGAAATAATGAGGTAACGATATGAATAAAACTGAATTACTGTTACAAAGACTGGATGAGATTGCTCAGTCTCTAAAAGATTCGAAACAAGCACTAGCTTTGCTGGCACTTGGTTCTTGCGGAGCAGAAAGAGAACGATTGGATCAATACTCAGATTTGGATTTTTTTGTTATTGTAAAAGATGGCTACAAGCAGGCCTATATACAGGATCTAACTTGGTTAAGTAATCTAGAACCAATTGCATTTCACTACCAAAATACAGTAGACGGACATAAAGTTCTATTTGAAGATGATGTTTTTTGTGAATTTGCTATCTTTGAAGCTCATGAACTAGTAAACATTCCCTTCGCTGAAGGCAAGATTGTCTGGAAGGAGGTCGGTTTTGATGAAACAATCTGCCAGCCACAAAGATTGCCATCAAAAGAAAATAGAGACCGTGAATGGCTGTTGGGAGAAATTTTATGCAATCTATATATAGGACTAGGTCGCTACCAACGAGGCGAAAAATTAGCTGCTTATGATTTGATCCAAAACAGATCCGTCAAGCTTTGGACTGAACTAATCAGTTTGGAAACAACTTCTAAATCTAATTTTATAGATATCTTTAATACCAACAGACGATTTGAAGAAGGTTATCCAAAGGAAGTCAAGCAATTGCCTCACTTTTTGCAAGGTTACGAACGCATTTCTGAGTCTGCTCAAGTACTCCTAGAATATCTGGATAAATACTATTCTCTTAACCCATTTATAAAAGAAAAAATTCGTAATTTATTATAAAAGAGACTTTCCAAAAAATGATCTAAATCCTAAAAGTTAGGTATCTTTGTCAGCTATAATGGATTAATGAAATTTTAAAACCTGTAGAAGGTAATCGATGTCCTCTCCTTTCTTATGTTCAGAGCAAGAAAGATTTATTTCTTAAAGTTGCCAAAGTTATCAAATCCAAAGATATTGTATTTGATTGGTTTAATCAGAACCTAAAAAGCACCTCTAAGGTTACTTCTTTAGTTGATCTTAGAGGTTACTTTAGTTATTGGACTGCTGGGCGCAGTATGATATAATAGAAACATGGAATTAAAAACTACTTTGGGCCTCCTAGCTGGGCGTTCATCTCACTTCATCTTGAGCCGTCTTGGTCGTGGAAGTACGCTCCCTGGAAAACTTGCCCTTCAATTTGATAAAGATATTTTACAAAATCTAGCTAAG
This sequence comes from Streptococcus mitis, assembly GCF_003942695.1. Lineage (GTDB taxonomy): Bacteria > Bacillota > Bacilli > Lactobacillales > Streptococcaceae > Streptococcus > Streptococcus mitis_BD. The sequence continues at coordinate 27,147 of NZ_RJNU01000006.1, read as the reverse complement.
AACTATGAGATTGTCGTGGTCACTGGAACCAATGGAAAAACCTTAACAACTGCCCTCACTGTTGGCATTTTAAAAGAAGTTTATGGTCAGGTTCTGACCAATCCTAGTGGCGCTAACATGATCACAGGGATTACGACAACCTTCTTGACTGCCAAATCCTCTAAAACTGGAAAAAACATTGCCGTTCTAGAAATCGACGAAGCCAGTCTTTCTCGTATCTGTGACTACATCCATCCTAGCCTTTTTGTCATCACTAACATTTTCCGTGATCAGATGGACCGCTATGGTGAGATTTACACAACTTATAACATGATTTTGGATGCCATTCGTAAGGTGCCTACGGCTACTGTTCTCCTCAATGGTGACAGTCCGCTTTTCTACAAGCCATCTATTTCAAATCCAGTTCAGTATTTTGGTTTTGACTTGGAAAAAGGACCAGCCCAACTAGCTCACTACAATACCGAAGGGATTCTCTGCCCTGACTGTCAAGGCATCCTCAAATATGAACATAATACCTATGCAAACTTGGGTGCCTATATCTGTGAAAATTGTGGATGTAAACGTCCTGACTTGGACTACCGTCTGACGGAATTGGTTGAGTTGACTAACAATCGCTCTCGCTTTGTCATTGACGGACAAGAATACGGCATTCAAATCGGTGGACTTTACAACATCTACAATGCCCTAGCTGCGGTTGCCATTGCTCGATTCCTCGGCGCAGATTCGCAACGGATCAAGCATGGATTTGATAAGGGTCGCGCTGTCTTTGGACGCCAAGAAACATTCCATATCGGCGATAAGGAATGTACCCTTGTCCTCATCAAAAATCCAGTCGGTGCGACCCAAGCTATCGAGATGATCAAACTAGCCCCTTATCCATTTAGCCTATCTGTCCTCCTTAATGCCAACTATGCTGATGGGATTGACACTAGCTGGATCTGGGATGCTGACTTTGAACAAATCACTGACATGGACATTCCTGAAATTAACGCTGGTGGTGTTCGTCATTCTGAAATCGCACGCCGTCTACGAGTGACAGGCTACCCAGCTGATAAAATCACTGAGACAAGCAATCTGGAGCAAGTTCTCAAGACCATTGAGAACCAAGAATGCAAGCATGCCTATATCCTAGCAACCTATACGGCTATGCTGGAATTCCGCGAGCTGCTGGCTAGTCGTCAGATTGTTAGAAAGGAGATGAACTAATGGTTTATACTTCACTTTCCTCAAAAGCTGGCAATTACCCTTATCAGCTCAACATTGCCCACCTCTATGGAAACCTCATGAATACCTACGGGGACAACGGCAATATCCTCATGCTCAAGTATGTGGCTGAAAAACTGGGAGCTCATGTAACAGTTGATATCGTTTCTCTCCATGATGACTTTGATGAAAATCACTACGACATCGCCTTTTTCGGTGGAGGTCAAGACTTTGAACAAAGTATCATCGCTAGCGACCTGCCTGCTAAAAAGGAGAGCATTGACAACTACATCCAAAACGACGGAGTAGTTCTCGCTATCTGCGGTGGTTTCCAACTATTGGGGCAATATTATGTTGAAGCTTCAGGCAAACGCATCGAAGGGCTAGGGGTCATGGGCCACTATACCCTCAACCAGACCAATAATCGCTTTATCGGTGACATCAAGATCCATAATGACGAATTCAATGAAACCTACTATGGATTTGAAAATCACCAAGGCCGTACCTTCCTCTCAGATGACCAAAAACCGCTGGGACAGGTGGTCTATGGAAATGGAAACAACGAGGAAAAGGTCGGCGAAGGGGTTCATTATAAGAATGTCTTTGGTTCCTACTTCCACGGACCTATCCTCTCTCGCAATGCCAATCTAGCTTATCGCCTGGTCACTACTGCCCTTAAGAAAAAATACGGTCAGGATATCCAACTCCCTGCCTATGAGGACATCCTCAGTCAAGAAATCGCTGAAGAATACAGTGACGTGAAAAGCAAGGCTGACTTTTCTTAAACCAAGGAAAACCATATCAAAGAACTCCCCTATCTTGCCGGAGTTCTTTTTGCCTGTTCTTTTACCCTTCTCCCTTGCATTTTCTCTCTTTTTTTGCCAAAATAGAGGTGTAGAAAGAAGGTAGCATATGTCTAAATTACAACAAATCCTAACATATCTTGAATCAGAAAAACTAGACGTCGCTGTCGTATCTGACCCCGTCACTATCAATTACCTCACTGGCTTTTACAGTGATCCCCATGAACGCCAAATGTTCCTCTTTGTTCTAGCAGATCAGGAACCTCTCCTCTTTGTCCCAGCTCTCGAAGTGGAGCGTGCAACCAATACTGTTTCCTTCCCAGTTGTGGGCTATGTGGATTCTGAAAATCCATGGCAAAAAATCAAAAACGCTTTGCCGCAGCACGACTTCAAACGTGTTGCTGTTGAGTTTGACAACCTCATCTTAACCAAATACCATGGTTTGAAAACAGTCTTTGAGGCTGCTGAGTTTGAAAACCTCACTCCTCGCATCCAACGCATGCGCCTCATCAAATCAGCTGATGAAGTGCAAAAAATGATGGTTGCAGGTCTCTATGCTGATAAGGCTGTAAAAGTTGGTTTTGACAACATTTCTCTTGATAAAACAGAAACAGACATCATTGCCCAAATTGACTTTGCCATGAAACGTGAAGGCTATGAAATGAGCTTTGATACTATGGTTTTGACTGGCGATAACGCTGCAAATCCACACGGAATTCCTGGTGCAAACAAGGTCGAAAAAGACGCCCTTCTCCTCTTTGACCTGGGTGTTATGGTCAATGGCTATGCATCAGATATGACTCGTACAGTAGCTGTCGGCAAACCAGACCAATTCAAGAAAGATATTTACAACTTGACCCTTGAAGCCCAACAAGCTGCTCTTGACTTTATCAAGCCAGGTGTGACTGCCCATGAAGTGGACCGCGCTGCCCGTGAAGTCATTGAAAAAGCTGGTTATGGTGAGTACTTCAACCATCGTCTCGGTCACGGTATCGGTATGGATGTCCACGAATTCCCATCCATCATGGAAGGAAACGACATGGTCATTGAAGAAGGCATGTGCTTCTCTGTTGAACCTGGTATCTATATCCCTGGTAAAGTCGGTGTCCGCATCGAAGACTGTGGTGTTGTTACCAAGGATGGCTTTGACCTCTTTACAAGCACCAGCAAAGATTTGCTTTATTTTGATTAATATTCTTCGAAAATCTTCCCACAATAAAACGCATAATATCAAGGTTTTTCAACACCTGATATTATGCGTTTTTCTGATTTTTAAAACTTTTCTCCAGCCGCTTTACTTAATTTTCTTAATACTCTGACTAAGCACAAACCCTACAACCATACCCACGGTATTTTGCAGGAAGTTTGGTAGGATTTCTGGTAGAGCTGCCGCCCAGCCATTCATCAAAGTTGAACCCAAGGCGTAGCCTCCTACCATCGCAATAGTAGCTAAGATAAGGCCTAGCCACTGAGATTTCCCTTTAAATCCTGCGAAAAATCCCTGCAAGCCATGGTTTACCAAGCTAAAGAACATCCACTGTGGATAGCCTGATAAGAGGTCAATCAAGAAACCTGCTAGTCCTCCAACGACAGCCCCTTCACGACTACCAAAGTAGAAGGCTGCAAAGAAGACACCCGCATCTAAGAGAGTTAGAATGCCTGTTGGTGTTGGGATTTTTAAGAAATAACCTAGAACCACAGAAAGGGCTGTCAAAAGAGATACTAGGGCGATTTTAGTTGTTTTGTTTTGCTTCATATTGTCTTACTCCATATTGATCTGCTTGTGCAATAGCACGGTAAACGAAAGCTTTAGAACTCTCTACTGCTGGTAAAAGTTCATCTCCTTTAACCAAGTGACTGGCAATGCTTGAGGCAAAGGTACAACCTGCACCAGAATTTTGGCCTTGAATGACTGGGTTTTCTAGGACAGTGAAAGTTTGTCCATCATAAAAGACATCTACAGCCTTGTCCTGACTGAGGCGATTGCCTCCCTTGATAATGACTGCTGGCGCTCCTAATTCATGCAATTTCTGCGCTGCAGCCTTCATATCTTCCAAGGTTTTAATCTCCTGACCAGCTAATAATTCTGCTTCAGGGAGATTTGGCGTAATCACGCTAACATGAGGGAAAAAGCGAATCAACTCTTGACAGAGTTGGCTGACAGCTACATCGTGCGTTTCCTTGCAGACCAAGACTGGATCTAGAACTACAGGCACCCCTGGGTGTTGCTTGATAAAGTCCAATGCCCTCTCAGCCACACTGACAGTAGGGAGAAGACCAATCTTAATTCCTGCAAACTCCACATCACGCAAGCTGTCTAGCTCATGTTGAAAAATAGTATCAGCCGTAGGAAAGACTTCAAAACCCTTTTCTGTCACAGCCGTCAAACAAGTCACTGCTACAAAACCATGCAAGCCATTCAAAGTATAGGTGGCCAAATCAGCTGACAAGCCGCCACCACTAAAAATATCATTCCCAGAAAGGGCTAAAATACGATTATTCTTCATAACGAATCTCCTTTAAATACAAGCCATTTGGTGCTGCTGTTGGGCCTGCAAGTTGCCTGTCCTTCTTCTCCAAAATCAAGTCAATCTGCTCAACTGGCATTCGGTTGTTTCCGATCTTGAGAAGAGTCCCCACCATATTGCGAATCTGCTTATACAAAAAACCATTTCCTGAAAAGGTAAAGGTCAAAAATTGGCCTGTCTTATCAACACTAAGACTAGCTTCTGTAATGGTCCGAACCTTGTCCTCTACACTAGTCCCAGATGCTGTAAAACCGGTGAAATCATGGGTTCCCTCTAACTTTTTGATTGCCATCTGCATCCGCTCAACATCAAGCGGATAGGGAAAGTGAGTAGCATAGTGACGGCGCATGGGATTTTTAGGACGGCCCCTATCCACGATAAACTCATAGGTCTTGCTATGTTTTGCATAACGGCAATGAAAATCATCCGCCACGATCTTAATCGAAATCACATCAATATCTTCTGGTGACTGAGTATCCAGAGCAAAACGGAGTTTTTCCTCATCCATCTGATAGGGCAGATCAAAATGAATAACCTGACCCAGAGCATGAACCCCACTGTCCGTCCTACCAGCACCGTGAACAGTGATAGCTTGTCCCTTATTAAGTCTAGTTAAGGTTTTTTCAATTTCTTCCTGAACGCTCCGCGCATGAGGCTGGCGTTGAAAGCCAGCAAAAGCGTAACCGTCATAGGAAATAATTGCTTTATATCTTGTCATGTGTCTATTTTATCAAGAAATATCTGAGCAAACAAGTTCAAAGAAAGAGAATTGTCTGGGGACAAAAATGAAAAAGAAAAACTTAGGAAACCAATCCTAAGCTCTCTTTTGAAGTGCATACATAACAAAGATAGAAGTAACAATCAACCAGCATCCTAGAATTGTGAAGACCAACATACCGTTTTGAGTCACCAAGCCAATCGCCCCAAGAATGAAAGGTGTCGTAAAGGCTCCAAAGCTACATCCTAGCACTGCGAAAGACGTTGCCTGATTAAGGAGGTTAGCTGGGATTCTTTCAGAAAGAAGCTGAAAGACAGTGGTCAAGGCCACACTATAAGAAAAACCTGCCACAATACTGCCAACTACCATCACACCCAATGACGGAGACAAAGCTATCACAATCTGACCCAATCCAAAGGTAATGCCTGACCAAAGGAGCAATCTTTCTTTAAAGAGAGAAATCAAGACAGAAAAACTCACGCCAGCCACAATCCCAATCAACTGCATGACACTAAGAACAAAACTAGATAATTGAGCATCCCCGAGACCTCTTTCCACCATCAAACTAGGGATACGAATGGTGATAGCTGTATTGGTGCAGACAACAACTGCTGCTTCGACAGCCAATAGAAAAATTAAGCCCTTCATCTGTCCCGTCAAACGAGTCGTTTCTGCCTCTTTTTTCTTTGTTTCTTTCTTTTCTTTCCCATAAGGGACAAAGAGCAGATAAAGGATCAATACTAAAAATCCCGCACTGTAGGCCAAGAAGGTCACTGTCCATCCCAAGGGTAAGAGCTGACCAACCACTAGAGTCAAAATCGATGCCCCGACAACTTCTGCTGATCCGCGAAGACCCAGCATCTGGATCCGTGTCTTTCCATGATAGCGTTCGCTGATGATGGAAATGGCCTTGGCATTGATCATCCCCACACCCAAACCAAATAAAATCCGCATCGCAAAGACAAAGTTATAATCCTGATACCAGAAGGGAGCTGTCCCACCGATAGAGAGGATGAGAAGTCCCAGACTAATCTGAAGTCGCTCAGGAAGCAAACGCTCCAAAAACCCATTTAAAACCAGCATAATCATGATTCCAAAAGAAGGGAGACTGACCAGGAGCTCGATTTGTTCTTTGGGGTAGCCTTGATAGTAGTCAAACATGGCTGGTAAAGCACTCGAGATGGAAAAGGAGGTAATCAAAACGAGGGAGAGGGCCAAAATACTAGCCCGTTCTAAATATTGTTTCATGGATTTTCTTTCTATATATTTCTCACTGTTGATCCTTTTAAAAGGAAGATGGCAAGAAAAGAAGGAGCCCGATTGAACTAGAGACTCCGTCCTAACTTTCCTCATAGGGAGACTATTTTCGCTTGATTTGCTTGATCAGATAGAAGATGAAGCCTGCAACCATATACGCCGCAAAAATGATCAAACACCATTTGATAACCACGTCCCAACCCTTGTTCACATTTAAAAAGAAATAAGGGAAGGGATTGTCCTTGGAATTCGGAATATTGAGTTTTAAGACCAGGCCGTTAAACAAGGCAAAAATCATATAAACCAAGGGCAAGATGGTCCACAAGACTGGATCCCAGATCTTGTATCGACCCTGTTTATCAAAGAAGAGGGTGTCGGCTAAAAACCAGAGTGGAACGATATAGTGGCAAAGGAAATTTTCCACACGGTAAAAGTCTGTCGCAATCGGAGCAAGCATAAAATGGTAAATCACACAGGTAATCATGATACTCATGGTAACGCCACCCTTGAGACGAAGCAAGGTCGCACTTTGCCAATTTTCACCTGAACGGCTCATCACACGGAGCAGATAGCCCGTGAAAATCGTTACCAAAAGATTGGACAACACTGTGTAGTAAAGGAGCATACCAAAGCCACCGTGCTTGGTAATCTCCAAATAAACTCCTGTAAATGCCGCTAAGAACAAAAGTACACGACTATAAAAGATAAATTTGTAGTTCAGTTTCATGGCTAGATTTTCTTAACAAATTCTGACTTGAGTTTCATGGCTCCAAAACCATCAATCTTACAGTCGATGTTGTGGTCACCTTCTACGATACGGATATTTTTAACACGAGTTCCTTGTTTCAAATCCTTAGGCGCCCCTTTTACTTTCAAGTCCTTGATAAGGGTTACAGTATCGCCGTCAGCCAATTTATTTCCATTGGCATCGATAGCAACAACACCTTCTTCTACTTCTGCAACTTCTGCAGGATTCCACTCATAGGCACACTCTGGACAGACCAAGAGACTTCCATCTTCGTAGACATATTCTGAATTACATTTTGGACAATTTGGTAAGTTGTTCATGGGTTCTCCTTATAACATTCCACTATTTTTTGACAATCAAAATTTCTCGAACAGCAACTATTATACCGTAAAATCCTACTTTTGACAATGTGTCCTAAGTCCAGCAGACAAAAAAATCATGCAACTTTTTACAGTTACATGACTTTTAAAAGATATTGGTCATGGGCACTTATCAAGCGCCTCATGATAAAAGGGGTAGCAACTATATCTTACAAACCAGGAGCTTGTCCGAGTTCTGCCGCAAGCATCCAAACTGTTTTCTCAAGTTCAGCCTTAGCCCCAACAAAGATATCGTTTGTAACGTCGTCACCTTCTTCGTCAGTCACATCCAAAGCCTTTTGGAAAAGAGCGATGAGGTAGCGATAAATCGCTAGAACACGTTCCAAGCTTTCTTCAACGTTACGGAATTCTCCTTCTTCTTCTTCGATTTCACTGTGTTGAAGGAATTCTGTCAAAGTTGAGTAAGGTTTGCCACCAAGGGTGATCAAACGTTCGCTGATTTCGTCAAGATAGCCATCAAGGCTGTCCATGTATTCATCCATTTTTGGATGCCATACGAGGAAGCCACGACCACGCATATACCAGTGAACTTGGTGAAGAGCAATGTGTGCCACATACAAGTCCGCTACTGCTTGGTTCAATACTTCCTTTGTTTTTGCCAATGCTACTGGCGCTGTCTTAGATAATGTTGTTACGTCTTTTAATGCATCTTTTTTCAATTCAACCATTTTTCTCACCTCATAATATTATTTTTGTAACCAATTTATTGATTACTACCTAAGTATACTACTCCTGGTATACAAAAGCAAGGAAATTAACTCATATTAAAAAAGTTGTAATTGACTGATAATTTAAGAAAAATTTAGCTTTATTTTATTAGCTGACTTGATCAGATTTGCTCGAAAATTGGCTTTGATAAAGATTATAATAAAAACCTTTTGCTTGGAGCAAGCTTTCATGGTTTCCCTGCTCAATAATCTGTCCGTCCTTAAGAACAAGAATCTTGTCTGCTTCTTGAATGGTAGAGAGACGGTGGGCGATGACAAAGCTGGTTCTTCCCTTCATCAAGCGTTTCATAGCTTTTTGAATCAAGAGTTCCAAACGGGTATCAACAGAGGAAGTCGCTTCATCCAGAATGAGAATTTTAGGATTGGCCAGGAGAGCACGCGCGATGGTCAAGAGTTGTTTTTGCCCGAGGGAAATATTACTTGACTCTTGGTTCATCTCCATGTTGTAACCACCAGGAAGAGTTCGGATAAAGTGGTCTACATTTGCCGCTTTGGCTGCTTCTATTATTTCCTCATCACTGGCGTCAAGATTTCCAAAACGTAGGTTTTCTTTGATTGTACCTTCATAGAGCCAAGCATCCTGCAAGACCATCCCAAACTGACGGCGGTAGTCTTGACGTGACAACTGGCGAATATCCTGCCCGTCAACCAAGATTGCGCCTGCTGTGACATCATAAAAGCGCATAAGCAGATTGATCAAGGTCGTTTTACCAGCTCCAGTAGGACCAACAATCGCCACCATCTCTCCCGGTTGAACTTCTAGATTAAAGTCTCGAATCAATGGTTTGTTTTCAACATACTGGAAGTCAACATGTTGGAAGGTCACCTGACCTGTTAAGGGTTCAAGGATTTCGAGTTCTTCTCCCTTGACTTCCTCTGTCTCATCCAAAATGTCGAAGATACGGTCTAACGAAGACTTGGCGCTTTGCATTTGACCCGCAAGTTGTGTGATGTTTTGGATTGGTTGACTGACCTGCCAAACGTACTGAACAAAGGCCTGCATATTCCCCACTGTCAAACGACCCGCAATCACCTGCAAACCACCAAGAACTGCAACGATCAGATAGGTCAAGTCCGATACAGCATGGAGGGCTGGCATCATGAGTCCAGAGATAAAGCTGGCTTTAAAACCAACACGTTGGAGATCGTCTGTAATCTTAGAAAATTCTTTATGAGAAGTTTCCTCACGACCATAGAGTTTTAAGACATTAAAACCTGTGAGATTTTCCTGCACATAGCCATTCATCCGTCCTAAAATAGCCGCCTGCTCTTTAAAATAAGGCTGAGAACGTTTCAAGATACTTCTGGCACCGAAATAAGTCACTGGGATGGATAGAATCACTACAAGGGCCAGTTGGAAGTTCAAGTATAAAACCATTCCCATGACGAGGACAATCGTCAGAACGGCATTGACAATTTGGAGGAAAGACTGCTGAAGAGCGTTTGACACTGTCTCAACATCACTGGTAAAGCGCCCCAACAAATCACCAAATTGGTGTTTGTCAAAGAAAGATACTGGGATACGATTGAGCTTTTCAGTCATTTCATTTCGCAGATCTTGGGTCATAGACTGAACCGCATTGGTCATGAAATAGTTGGAATAATAAGACCCAAGTTCATACAAGAGACCTCTAAAGAGGTAAATAATTAAAACAGTTCCGATGTAGCCAGTATTGATACGAGCGCCTGCAAGACCATTAGCCATATCTAAGAGATTCTTTGTCAACTCCGTAATGGCTAGCCCCAATACAAAAGGCTCCAAGACACTCATGACTACACTTAACACTTTTAGAAAGACCGCAAAAAAGACAGAAAAACGGTAGGCTTTCAAATAGCTCCACAAACGAGCCAAACTAGATTGTGTTTTCATATTTCCTCCTACTCTTCTGTTAGCGATGCATTTTTTAACTGCGACTCAGCAATTTCACGATAGATGTCATTGGACTCCATCAATTCCTCATGTCGACCACGGCCCACGATTTCTCCCTTATCAAGAACGATAATCTGGTCCGCATCCATAATGGTTCCGACACGTTGAGCGACAATTAAAACTGTAGCATTCTGTGTTACTTCCTTGAGACGACGGCGTAAAATGGCATCCGTGCGATAGTCCAGGGCTGAGAAAGAATCGTCAAAAATATAGATATCAGGATTCTTTATAACCGCTCGGGCAATTGATAGACGTTGTTTCTGTCCTCCAGAAAGATTACTTCCACCTTCAGCTAGATGGGTCGCAAAGCCTTCGTCTCGGCTTTCGATAAAATCTTTGGCTTGCGCAACGTCTGCCGCCTGATTTAAGTCTGCAGAGCTAGCGTCTTCTTTCCCATAGCGGATATTCTCAGCTATGGTTCCTGTAAAGAGTAATGCCTTCTGCGGGATAAAACCAATCTTTTGACGGAGAGACTTGAGGCGGTAATCCCTCACATCAACACCATCCACTTTGATTTTTCCAAGGGTGACATCGTAAAAACGAGGAATCAATTGCACAAGAGAGGATTTACCAGATCCGGTCGATCCGATAAAGGCAATGGTTTCACCTGGTTTAGCGCTGAAAGAAATGTTGTGCAAAACAGGATTTTCCGTCTCACCGGGATAGGCAAAGGTGACATTTTCAAATTCCAAATAGCCGTGGGTTGCTGTCTCTCTGACGCCTCCTTCATTTGGATCAATAGAAATCGGCATATCCATGACTTCTTTCAAACGTTCACTCGAAACGGCTGTACGAGGGTACATGGTGAAGAGATTGGATAGGAAAAGGAAGGACAAGAGAGCGTGGAAACTATATTCGATAAAGGCTACCAAGTCCCCAATTTGCAGAGAACCTTGTTTGATAGGGTCCAGAGCGAACCAGACAATAGCCACAATCATGGCAATGATAATCTGAACAAACAAAGGTTCCGTCAAACCGGTTAGTTTAAACAGACGATTGGAATTAGCTGCATAGACCGCATTTTGTCCTGCAAAGCGTTCCTCTTGAAACTCCTCACGGGCAAAGGCACGAATGACACGAAGCCCCATCAGATTTTCACGAGCGTATTGATTGATTTTGTCCAAAGTTTTCTGCTGTTTCTCTGATAAAGGACGAGTTTTAACAGCAACATAAATGACCACCACAGCCAAGAAAGGTACTGCAAAAGCCACTATCCAAGCTAATGACGGGCTGGTCAAAAAGATCATTAAAATACTAGACAGCATCATCATGGGAGTGATGACACCCAGTTTTAAGGTCTGTTCTGCAAACTGCATAAGAACAAAGGCATCACTGGTAATACGAGTAACCAGTGAAGATACTCCTATCTTTTCATATTCATGATGAGAATACTCTTGTAATTTGGCATAGAGATCATCTCTCATATCTTTAACCATATTGGTCGTCAGCTTACTAGCAGCGTAGGCTAAGACTATACGCCCCAAGGTTCCACATAGGATAATCATCAGCATAATTGCAGCCCAAATATACAATTGCTGTTCATTCCCTTTATTCACACCTTCATCAATCATCCGAGCCAGAACAGTTGGCAGTCCAAGATTGACGATAACAAAGAAAATCGCCCCAAAGAAATCCAAGAATAACCACTTGGGATATTTTTTCAAATAAGACCAAATATAGAGCATAACTCCCCCTTTCATAACCTTTTGATACAGAAAAGAGCGCGCATCCGCACGCCTTTCCTTCCCTAAGGAACTTCCCTAGTCGGAAAAATTCCTCTTTCACAAGAATACTCCAAGTAAAAACAAGACAGGCAGTCAAAGTCGCCTAGTACTTTTGACTGTCTGTCTGGAAAAAACTAGATTATTTTACAAAGTCAAGCAATGCCAAGAAGCTTTCAGCTTCAAGTGACGCACCACCAACAAGGGCACCGTCAATGTCTGGGCAAGCCATGTATGAAGCAACGTTCTCAGGTTTAACTGAACCACCGTATTGAACACGAACTTTGTCTGCAACTTCTTGACCAAAGTCAGCAGCTACAACGTCACGAACAACTTTACACATTTTTTGTGCGTCGTCTTGTGAAGCTGATTTACCAGTACCGATAGCCCAGATTGGCTCATAAGCGATAACTGATGCAGCAACTTGTTCAGCTGTCAATCCAGCCAATGCAGCAGATACTTGAGCACCTACGAATTCAGCAGCTTTACCAGCTTCGTAAGTTTCAAGTGACTCACCACAACAGATGATTGGAAGCATACCGTTTGCAAAGATTGCTTTTGCTTTTTTGTTGATATCTTCGTCAGTTTCATGGAAGTAGTCACGGCGTTCTGAGTGACCGATAACAACGTAGTCAGTACCGATTTCTTTCAAAACTTGTGGGCTTGTTTCACCAGTGAAAGCACCTGCATTTTCAAAGTAGCAGTTTTGAGCAGCAACTTTAAGGTTTGAACCTTTAGCAGCAGCAAGAACAGTTGTCAAATCAAGAGCTGGAGCTGCGATACCTGCTTCAACAAGGTCTGATGAAGGAAGTTTTGAGGCAACGGCTTCAACGAATGCTTTTGCTTCTTCTGGATTTTTGTTCATTTTCCAGTTACCAGCGATAAATGGTTTACGTGACATTTCACATACCTCTTTTTTCATTTTATTCACTATTATTCTACCATATTTATAAGGAGCTTGCAAATCTTACTCTAATTTACAAGATTTTCCGAGCGGCTACTCTTGCCACAAATTCATAGCATCGAGGAAATCAGCCGAAGCCTGAACTTGTTTAGGATTGTTAGCTTCTCGCTCTGCTCGTTTGGCCTCCACCTGAGCCACAGACTGGATGCCTTCATGGCGCCAATTCCGAAGGATGGCCTGAATATATTTCCAGTTTGGCTTGCCATTTAGAACCGCCTCTCGAAGAGCTTCTTTGATCAAATCCGCCTTGATACCGTCTTCTTTGACAGTCTTGGAAAGATCTTCGATTTCAAACGGCGTTAACAAACGTCCTAATTCCTGCTGAAATGTCTCTACCAGATCCTTGAGTTGATTTTTCGGGTTTGGGGCAGTTGTAGCTGGAGTCTGGCTGTCCAACAAACTATCCAATCGTTCAAAGGCCAAACTAGCATCAAAAATAAGCTCAATTTCCCCATTTAGTTCAATCGTTCGATATTGTAGTAGCCCATTTTCAGTCAAGTTTGAAATGGATTGGTTGACATCTGCAAGTTCTTTTCCAATAGTTTCTGCAATTTGGCTTGGCGACAGCTCATCCAAAGCAGATGTATTTTGTAGATAAAAAAATTGCCAGACGAGAAAATCATCACTAGAAGGAAAGAGTTCCTTAAAATGCAAGAGCAGGGCACTTGGTAAAACCAAGTTCCCTGATTTAAAAGCGTCAAAATATGTCATAATTCCTCTTATAAATATCCAAATGCAGCCGCATCATCCTCTACCTTTCTCCAGTCAAAAGGGGTTTCTTGATAAACTGCATAGTTAACCCAGTTACTGAAAAAGAGAGCAGCTGATGAAGACCAACAAAGACACGGTTTCTCATTCACATCATCATTTTTGAAGTAATTTTCTGGAATGTGAGGATTAAGTCCTGCCTCACAATCACGAAAATACTCTTTTGCTAGAGTATCACGGTCGTATTCTAAATGACCAAAACTATAAATTTCACGAAGATCCCGACTGGCTAAAATAGAAACTCCGACTTGTTCTCCCTCAGAGAGGATTTCCAGATTGGTTTTTCCTAAAATCTCTTCCTTATAGATTTCTGTATGACGAGAATGGGGAGCCACATAGCTATCATCAAAACCTCTAAAGAGAAGATGGCCCTCTTTCAAGGTATCCTGCGGGTAAATGCCTGACAATTTCTGAGCCATCTGGTGCTTTTCAACTCCATAGCGAGCATAAAGACCTGCTTGGGCACCCCAACAGATATGCAGGGTAGAAAAAACATGTGTCTTGGACCATTCGATGACCTGCTTAAACTCCTCCCAGTAATCTACCTCCTCAAAAGGCAAATGCTCCACTGGCGCTCCTGTGATAATCATTCCATCAAAAAAGTCATCCTTGACCTCTGGAAAGGTCTTATAGAAGGTTTCCATATGTTCGGCACGAGTTGTCTTGGAACGATGTGTTTCCATATATAAGAAATCAATATCTAATTGCAAAGGGGTATTAGCCAAATGCCGTAAGAGTTGCGTTTCTGTTACCATTTTTTGAGGCATGAGATTTAAAATCAAAATCTTCAAGGGGCGAATATCCTGATGAGCAGCCCGTTGGTCGTCCATAACAAAGATATTTTCTGTTCTTAGAATCTCCACAGCTGGTAATTTTTTATCAATTCGAATCGGCATAATACCCTCCTAACAGTTCTCTATTTCGGGAATGATGTTGTCTGTTTGAAAGTAAAAACCTCCAAATACTTCTTCCCTTTATTATACTGTATGAAGATATAGTTTTCAATTATAGTTTTTCTCTAACTAGCTATAGTTTGTTTATATAGCAGATGAAGAGAAAACAGCCCCAAGGACTGTTTTTCATTAATAATGCATAAGTACCTTGTAATCGTAATCTCCGATTTTTTCACGGCCTTTAAGCTCATCCAACTCAATCAAGAAAGCACAACCGGCTACAACTCCACCAAGTCTTTCAATCATTTCGATGGTCGCTTTAACTGTTCCACCTGTCGCCAAGAGGTCATCTACGATGAGAACACGTTGACCCGGTTTGATCGCATCAGCGTGCATGGTCAAGGTATCAATACCATATTCTTTTTCATAGTCAGCAGAAATGACTTCACGTGGCAATTTCCCTGGTTTACGAACAGGAGCAAAGCCAATTCCCAACTCAAAGGCAACGGGACAGCCGACAATAAATCCACGGGCTTCTGGTCCCACGATCATGTCGATTTTCTTGTCTGTTGCATACTGAACAATTTCACGAACAGCATAGCTATAAGCATTTCCATCTGCCATCAAAGGGCTGATATCACGGAAGGTAATACCTTCCTTGGGATAATTTTCAATCGTTGCGATATAATCTTTTAAATTCATCTTTTTCTTTCTTTCAAAGTTTTTTACTCTCTATTATACCATATTTTCTGTGAAAGAAGAAATAGAAGATTTTTATTTGCTAATCCATGATTTCGTTCTGACTATTTGAGATTCAAGCTTTAATCCAACCATTGAATATAGGCTGTTTTATCTTCACTATTATAACCAACTCCTTTATAAAAATTCTGAGTACTTGCATTTTTAGAACCTGTCAGAAGCATCATCTTATAACAATTTCCCTCTTTAGCTATTTGTTTAGCATATTCAAGACAGGAACTTGCATACCCTTTCCCTCTATCTTCTTCTCGGGTCACCACATTTTCTATCAAAGCATAGGGTCTCACACCTCTTGTCAAGTTGGGAATAATGACACAAATACAGGAGGAGACTATTCTTCCTTCCACCTCTTTCACGATAACATGATGGTGCTGGTCAGAAATCATCTCACTCCATACTTGCTGCAAATGAAGACTATCTTCTGGGATATCTTTCTCATGTAAGGACAGGTAGAGATTTAATAACTCAAATAAATCCTCCTGTACAGCTTCTCTCAACAATTTTATTTCCTCCAATCCTTTGTTGATAGATTTGAATAAAAAAACTCTGACCGAAGCCAGAGATTTTAGTTGATTAAAGTGAGTTCACGTCAACCTTGATACCAACACCTTGAGTAGTTGTGATAGTCAAGTTTGTTACGTAAGTTCCTTTAGCTGTAGCTGGTTTTGCTTTTTGGATTGTTTCGTTGAAAGCTTTGAAGTTTTCAACCAATTTTTCAGCTTCAAATGATACTTTACCGATGATTGCTTGAACGTTACCTGCACGGTCAGCACGGTAAGTAATCTTACCACCTTTAGACTCTTCAACTGCTTTAGCAACATCCATTGTTACAGTACCAGTTTTAGGGTTTGGCATCAAGTTACGTGGTCCAAGGACACGTCCAAGACGTCCAACAAGAGCCATCATGTCAGGTGTAGCGATAACTACGTCGAAGTCCAACCAACCGTCGTTGATTTTTGCAACAAGGTCATCTTCACCAACGAAGTCTGCACCAGCAGCTTTTGCTTCTTCAGCTTTTGCACCACGTGCGAAAACAAGAACGCGTGAAGTTTTACCAGTACCGTTTGGCAATACCATTGCTCCACGGATTTGTTGGTCAGCTTTTTTAACGTCGATGTTCAAGTTGTAAGCAACTTCTACAGTTGCGTCAAATTTTGCAAAGTTAGTTTCTTTTGCAAGTGCTACAGCTTCTTCTACACTGTATGCTTTTGTGCTGTCGATTTTCTCAAGAGCAGCACGAAGTTGTTTGCTTTTTTTAGCCATTTTCTATTCTCCTTGTAAGTGGTTCAATCGATTTTCATCTCCCACGTCACTCCTCGAAATGATGAAGTCTTGCGGGTTTTCAGTCTATTATTTTCCTTTTCCTACTTCGTTAAGTTCCTTTGCTGTACCTAAGTACAAGCCTCAGTCACTTGCCTAGTATGAAAAGCAACTAATAGACTGCTGTGAGATTTTCTACTGTGTTATTGATTAGTCAACAACAGTGAATCCCATAGAACGAGCAGTACCTTCGATCATACGCATTGCAGACTCAATGTTTGCTGCGTTCAAATCTGGCATCTTAGTTTCTGCAATTTCTTGTACTTGTGCACGAGTAACTGTAGCAACTTTAGTTTTGTTAGGTGTACCTGATCCTTTTTCAACACCTGCAGCTTTTTTCAAAAGAACAGCAGCTGGTGGTGTTTTTGTAACGAAAGTAAATGATTTGTCTTCGTATACTGAGATAACAACTGGAATGATCATACCAGCTTGGTCAGCTGTACGAGCGTTGAACTCTTTTGTGAATCCCATGATGTTGATACCAGCTTGACCAAGAGCAGGTCCAACTGGTGGAGCTGGTGTAGCTTTACCCGCAGGGATTTGCAATTTTACAAGTTTTTCGACTTTTTTAGCCATTTTTAAATCCTCCTTTGTGGTTTTGGCGGTAATTAGAGATTTTTACCTCCCACAAGTATGCTTTACACATACCCATCTATTATACACTATTTATCTAAAAATGCAAGAGAAAAATTACTTTTTTAATCGACATAATCTCCGCCTTCAAAGCCATAGTATTCTTCCAAACTAAGGCCACTTGCAGCAATTTCTTTGGCTTCTTTTCCAACGTAGCGAAGATGCCATTCTTCCGCCATGTAGCCAGTCTCTTTTTCCTTGCCTTTGAGATAGCGAACAACAAAGCCATAGTCAGCCGCATGATCCAAGAGCCACTGGGCTGCCTTTTCTTCAGTAACTAAATCACCATCTGTCCCGATAAGGTCAAAAGCAAGGCCTGTCTGGTGTTCACTGTATCCAGGACGAGCTGAGTAGCGATCTGCCGCTTCCTTCCCGTCTTGATTCACATAGTCTTGATAAAGCTTGGTTTGAGTTTCATAACTTCTAAAACCACTGTAATGATCGCTGATTGGGTAGCCAGCTGCTTGCATTGCTGCAATGAGTTTCAGCAACTCTGCTTTAGCTGTTGGATTTTCTCCTGGATTGTAGTCTTTTGACAAAGGATAGTGCTTATTGGCTACGACGATTTCATCATATTTCCCTTGGATACTATAGTGGTCTCCCTTATTCACAACTTCTGCTTTTTTCTGACTAGAAGCTTGGGGTTTACTTCCTACAGTTCCCTCAGGTTGACTGCTTTGCTCCGTCTTTTGAGTGTTTTCTTCATTTTTAGGTTGTTCTTGAGAACATGCTGCTAGGGTTACTGCTAGCAAACCAGATAAAATGATGTATCTTTTTTTCATTTTTTCTTCCTCTCTTATACCACGTGCTTCTCTAGTTCATCGGATAAGGCTTTAATCATTTGTTCCAGTTCAGGGGATTGCACTTGGCAATCTTCTGTCGCCATTTCTTCCCATGGCACCCACCAGACTGGACCACGGCCATTAAGTCCATGACCCTTCATATCACCCGACCGTCTTGGAAAGAGGTGCCAGTGAGCGTGGGCATCTCCATTTCCTAGAAGTTCGATGTTCATCTTTTCAGCTTTAAACACTTTGGCGACTGCTTCTTGGACCAAACTCATTTCCTCTAAAAAACGCAGTTTTTCAGAAGTCTCCATATGGTGAAGTTCTGTGACATGCTCTTTTGCTAAAAACAAGGTATAGCCCTTAAAGTATTGGTGGTCTCCAATAACAACATAGCCTGTTTCTAGTTCTTTTACAAAGTAGGGATTTTCCCCTGCCTTGATCCATTCAATTCTTTGACAAATCAAGCACATATTAGTCTACCAAGGCACTCTTGAGATAGGCGTCTACCATACGCTCAGTCGCCATGACCGAATCAATGTGTGTTCGTTCGTAAGAGTGACTGGATTCAATACCAGCTCCAAGGAGGGCATGCTTAACCTCTGCTCCTGCTGACATAGCTGCGGAAGCATCCGAACCGTAAAATGGATAAATGTCAAGCTTAAATGGAATATCTTGCTCCTTTGCCAAAGCCACTAAATGTTGACGGAAGTCATAGTGATAGGGACCTGAAGCGTCCTTGACACAGATAGATACTGTGTACTCATCCGTCTGCTGATCATCGCCCATAGCCCCCATATCGACAGCTAGATATTCCACCACTTGAGTTGGAATATTGGAGTTAGCACCGTGGCCTACCTCTTCAAAGACTGAAAAAGCAAAATGAGTTGTTACTGGTAATTCAATCCCCTCTTCCTTATAAACACGAAGAAGATTGAGCAAAATCGCTGCGCTGACCTTATCGTCCAAATGACGCGACTTGATAAAACCAGTATCTGTCACGACAGTTCGCGGGTCAAAACTGATAAAGTCGCCAACCTCGATGCCCATGGCGCGGGTTTCTTTTTCATTGGTCACTTTTTCGTCCAAACGCACTTCCATATTGTCCTGTGTGCGCTCAGCAGTTCCAGCATCTTTGTAGACATGGCAAGATGTCTGATGGATGAGGATAGTTCCAGATATCTTTTTACCTGTACTAGCCACATGAACGGTACAGTTTTCTCCCTCAATCATGTTCCAAGGGAAACCACCGATACGGTCCAATTTGAGCCGGCCATCTGGTTTGATGGCACGGACAATAGCTCCGAGTGTGTCCACATGGGCAGTCACATAGCGCTGTTGATCATCGTTTTGACCTTTAATAGTAACATTGACACCACCCTTGGCTGTGCGAACAGGCTGGTAACCAAGCTCTTCTAAAGTATGGACTAGATAGTCTGAGATCTCACGAGTAAATCCTGTTGGAGATGCAATAGCGGTTAGTTCTTTGATATAGTTTATAGTCTGATTCATTTCTTCACCTCTTTTGCTACCTATTATAGCACATTTCAGTAGAGAGGAAAAAAGAAAAATCACTCCTGTAGAGTTGACTTACAAAAGTGATTTCTATTTTTTATTCCATCTCAAAAGCATCACTCTCTTGTTTGTTTGGTAGAACCAAGGAAAGCAAGATTCCGATAATTGCTGGTACCAACCATGGTAGAGAGGCAGCTGCAAACGGAAGAGCATTGACGAGATTTGCAAGAAACTCAATCTTAAAGGAGCTTCCAAGGACACTTGCAAGAGCAATAGCTGTAACGACTGCAATTGTCAACTGCATACCCGGTTTTGATAGGGCAACAAACTTATTAACAATCACGATCATCACAATGGCGATGGTGATTGGGTACAAGATTACCAGTACTGGCACTGAATACTTGATAATCGCATCCAAACCGAGGTTGGCAATAGCAAATCCAATCAAGGTAAAGGCAGTTGCATAAACCTTATAGCTGATTTGTGGGAAACGACCGTTAAAGAACTCGGCTGTCGACACAATCAAGCCAACTGTCGTTGTGAAGCAGGTTACAGTTACCATAACAGCAAGGAAGAGTTGAGCTGTTGAACCAAAGATTTCCTGAGTTGCTTGTGACAAAATATAAACACCTGGTGTTCCACCCTTCATCGCTTCTGCTGGTACTGGGAAATGATTTCCAAGGAATCCTAAACCGATGTAGAGAGCGCTGAAAGCAAGAGCTACAACAATACCAACCACCCAAATAGTTGAGATGTATTCTTTCTTACTTGAAAATCCAAGTTGTTTCAAGGTTTGAACAGCGATGACACTGAAGGCCACTGAGGCAAGGGCATCCAAGGTATTATAACCTTCTAGGAATCCTGTACCAAAGGCAGAAGCTTGATAAGCAGCTGACGCAGTTTGAGGACTTGTTCCACCGTATTTAAATGCACCAAGTACAACTAGGATAACGATCAACAAAGCAAAGACTGGCGTTAAAATACGTCCGATTCGATCCAAAATCTTTGAAGGATTGAGTGAAATTAGATAGGCTGCTGCAAAGTAAAGCACGGTAAAGATAATCAATCCTAGGCCTTTATTTGCTTCAGACAAGAGGGGACTGATACCGACCTCGTAAGCTGTTGTGGCTGTACGTGGAATGGCAAAGAATGGGCCAATCGATAGATAGAGGACTGCAAGATAAAGCGTCGCAAACCAAGGTGAGATTTTCTTAGAAATCTCGTGAATGTATCCTTTCGGGTTTAGAGTTCCAATAATAAGTGTCAAGACGGCAATACCGACACCTGAAAAGACAAAACCTGCGATGGCAGGAAGAAACTGTTCTCCAGATAAAGCACCTAGAGAAGGTGGAAAAATCAAGTTTCCCGCACCAAAAAATATTCCAAACAGGAGTAAGCCTGTTAGGGCACCTTTTTTAGCCATAAAAATCTCCTTCATATTTCTAAAATACTGACCTAGTATACCATGATTAAGACTCTGAAAAAAGTATCCAAAATTAATCATTGAATGTTTTCAATATTTTTAAAAATAAGAATTATCTAAAAACAAAATCCCTCACTCAGTTGGAACCGAGCAAGGGAAGATTAGGATCTATCGCCATAGAGGTTTAAAGATTTTCAAAGGCCGTCATTCCACCTTGGACATTGATGACCTTGTATCCACGCTCCTCTAAGAACTGGCAAGCATGAGCTGAACGAATGCCAGATTTACAAATGACATAATGCAACTGGTCTTTGTCCAGTTGTTCATAAGTATCTGCTAGTTGACTGAGAGGTAAATTCTGAGCACCTTCTAAATGAAGCGGCTCGAACTCTTCTACTTCTCTCACATCTAAGACTGAAAGGGACTCTTTCTGATAGAGCTGGTAAAATGCGTCGAAGGAAAGTTCCTTCATTCTTTTTCTCCTTTTTTGATTCCTTTAAGGCAAAGTTAAAAACTTATAGGTAAATCCAATCGACTCTAAAAAACGGAACAAGTCTTGAATCTTGATAAAGATTGTTTTTTCATTGGTATTGGGATGAAAAGCAATGATATCCCCTGATAAAACGTCCTTATCAAAATAAACTAGAATGTCTTTTTCATCATTATTTAACAAACCAAAAGGTGATACTGTTCCTGCTGGCAGGTTCATTTTCTCAGCCAAGGAGTCCAATGAGGCCATGCGAATCCGATCGGCTCCCACTTGAACTTTAAAGTCATCCATATCCAATCGTTTCTTGTCATCCATTATGAGTAGATAGTACTGGGTTTTCTTCCTATTGGTCAAAAACATGGACTTAGTCCGGACTCCTTACATCCCTTCAATATAGCTATCTGCCTGCTCTGTCGTAAATGCAGGTGGATGCTCCACCACATCATAGACGATCCCCAACTCTTGCAACTTTTTAGCTACTTGTTGATAGGCATCCATAGTTTTTCTCCTTTATTGATGAATAATCTTTTGTACCAGTGCTTTCAAATCTGGCACCACTTCTGATTCAAACCAAGGATTCTTAGCCATCCAGATTTGATTTCGTGGTGACGGGTGCACCAGAGGGAAAAATTCTGGTAGATAGTCTTTGTAGTGTTTTACTCGCTCTGTTACCTTGCCACTAACCTTCTCATGAAGATAGTAAGCTTGGGCATACTGTCCGATTAAAAGAGTTAATTGGATATCGGGTAATTCTTGCAAGAGTTGCGGATGCCATTTTTCTGCAAAACCTGTACGAGGTGGAAGATCACCTGACTTGCCATGTCCTGGGAAATAAAAGTCCATGGGAATAACTGCAAACAACCCTGAATTGTAAAAGGTGTCTTCATCAACACCTAACCACTCACGCAGACGGTCACCACTCTTATCCTTCCAATAAATCCCAGCTTCTTGCGTTTTAAAGCCTGGAGCTTGTCCGACAATATTGATGCGAGCAGTCTTTGGCACCGCAAAGAGAGGTTCGATTCCGCGTTCTGTGTAGCTGGCATTCTGTGGATCCGCCATAATGGCTTGTTTGATCTTTTCGATTTGAGACATCTGTTTTCCCTCCAAAAAGAAGTCCAAGCATAAAATCTCAGACTTCTATCGTTTTATTTGATCAATTCATAAATAGCTTCAGCATAGATTGCTGCTGCTCGGAAGAGATCGTCCAAGGCGATAAATTCATTGGCTTGGTGCATGGTGTCAATAGAGTCTGGGAACATCGCTCCGTAGGCAACCCCACGTTCCAGCAAGCGACCAAAGGTTCCACCTCCGATGACTTGCTCGTGACCTTTAAGACCAGTTTGTTTTTCATAGACATTCAACAAGGTTTGCACAAGTGGATCTTCCATCGGCACATAGTGAGGGGTGTGACCGTGTTCAGAAAGGCTAACAGAAGCAACTGGCAAGGTTTCAAGGATTGACTTGATTTGCTCTGGGCTTGTTCCTTTTGGATAACGGAAGTTGAGGGCAATCGTATTGTCAGCACTTGTTTCATCGAAGCGGAAAACACCTGCATTCATAGAAAGGGCACCCATCTTTTCATCCACATGAGCAACCTTAAGATTTGTACCCTCATGGTCGTTCAAGAGAATCTTACCAGCGATGTCAAGGTAGTCTTTTGCAGGTCCTGCAAAGTCAAACTGACTGAGGAAAAGGGCAAGGTAAGTCGCACCATTGACGCCTGAAGCAGGCATAGCACCATGGGCTGATTTACCAATCACAGTCACCTTGTACTGGCCGTTTTCTTCTTGGAGTTCTCCTCTAAGTTTGTGCTCCGCAACAAAGGCATCTAATTTAGCTTGCAAGTCAGCCAAGTCACCTGAAACGAGTGCTGTTGCTGATTCAGGTACCATGTTTTCACGCAATCCACCTGTAAAGCTGTGAAGACGAGCTGCACCTGTATTTTCACCTGCAAAGTGAAGGTATTCAGTGATGTTCCCTTTTTCCCCATTGATGATAGGAAATTCAGCGTCTGGAGAGAAACCAAAGTCTGGTTTTTCAAGTCCTACATGTTCAAAGTAGTAGTCCATGTCTGCCCAGCCTGATTCTTCGTCTGTTCCGACGATGAAACGAACTTTCTTAGAAGTTGGAAGGCCCAATTCTTTGATGATTTTCAAACCATAGTAACAAGCTGTTGTAGGCCCCTTGTCGTCTGAAGCTCCACGCGCATAAAGACGATCGTCTTTGATAGTTGGTGTGTAAGGATCTGTATCCCAACCGCTACCAGCTGGCACCACATCCATATGGGCAAAGATTCCGAGAACTTCTTCTCCTTCACCAAACTCAAAATGTCCTGCGTAGTTATCAACATTTTTAATTGGATAGCCATCGCGGTCTGCGATTTCAAGGAATTTTTCCAAGGCTTTTACCGGCCCAGGTCCAAATGGATGCTCAGCATCCGCCTTGCTATCGTCACGTTCTGAGTTGATTTCCAAAAGGCTAAACAAGTCAGCCAAGAGGTCTTCTTTGCGTTTTTCTACTTCTGCTGTAAAATCAATTGCTGTCATTTTTTCTTCCTTCTATCTTTTCTCGATGATTTCATCTACTGGCAAGCGGTAGCTTGGCTCCAATTTTTCGTCTGTGTAACCTACCGTAATCAAGAGTTCTGGGCGGAAACGGTCTTCAATGTCCAAAACTTCGTTGGCTTTTGATTTGTCAAATCCAAGAATAATGTTAGAACCAATTCCTTGGTCTGTCAAAGCGAGAACCAAGTTCATAGCAACCAAACCTGCATTGAGGGCTAGGTAGTCGCTGACCTGTTGCTCACTGTAACGTGCAAACTCGGCAGGCAAATTTTTCATAAAATATTGAAGTTGCTCTTCAGAGAAGTTCTTTGCACCACCAACGCGGGCAATCTTGCGAGCGCGTTTGGCTAGGTCTGTATCTGTAAATAGGGCAATGGTTACAGGCGCTGATGATACCTGCTCAAAGTTCGAACCATAAGCCAATTTTGCCAATTCAGCATTTTTTTCACGAACCACCACAAACTTCCATGGCTGGCTGTTGTGGGCACTTGGGGCCAAGGTTGCGATTTCGATAGCCGTACGCACATCTTTGGGATCAACCGGTTTATCAGTGAAATGCTTAGTCGCATGACGTTTTTTATTTAATTCAAGAAATTTCATAATCGATTTCCTTTTCTAATTCTACTGCTTCCATTCTACCATATTTTGAAAGAGCTTGCAGGGATTTTTCATAGAGTTAGTACTTCTTTCAAACTCTCTGCTATTAATTTGGAGCTATTTAAGTAGGTATCGCTTTAGATTTGAAGCAATCAAAAAGCAGGTGATCGAACACCTACTTTCTTATATTATTGACCAGATGTGTATGGAGCAATTGCTTTATAAGCCGCTTCCAGCGCTTTCTTCATTGTGTCACGTCCAGTTTTCAACTGTTGAACAAATAGAGTACGAGTTTGTTCTGGCACTACTGTATCATCAGAACCAATGCTTGAAAGGCTTTCGTTAAATGACTCTCTTACAGTCTCCATAGACTTAAGCGCTGGTTCAACTTGGGCGTTATATGCTTCTTTTCCACTCTCTGGAATTTTTTCCCCAATTTCAACTGCATGCTTTTTATAATTGTCGACTAGTTTACCAAAGACTTTCTTCACATCTCCAACAGTTTTAGCATTGTCAATTTCTTCATCGGTGATCAAAACAACCTCATTATTTTCTGTCTTTGAACTAGACGTTGTTGATGAAGCCTCTGAAGAAGTTTTCTCTACAGAGCTTGAAGTCTTAGTCGAAGAGTCAGACGTTGTTTTCCCTGAACATGCTGCTAAAACAACAACAGATAACAGAGCCATACTGGCTGTAATAATTTTCTTCATAATGTTCTCCTTTTTATTAAGAATTAAGTTCATTGTATAACAAAATAATTTCAATGTCAAACTTTAGCTAAGCTACCTTTTCTTCCTTATCGTCTGACTCTTTTCTAAGCAATTCGACTACAAACCTCTCTTCAAATTAAGGGCGTCCATTTTATTTCTAACTTTGCAGAAAATCAAAATAATCTTTCACATCCTCTACATATCCATGCTTTTCGATTAAACTAGCTAAAAGTTCCAGATTGTGCCCCCGATAGTTGTCATCTCGGCGTAGTTCTTCATACATTTCGATAAAAGGAAGGTCCTTAGACTTGGCCAATTCTAGCTCCGCTTCATAATCATAAGCGACTTTACGAAACAGGATATTGACCAATTCCCCATCTTCCACTTCTATCACGGCATACTGGGCACGGTGATTTTTTAACGCTTCCCAATCAAAATAGGGCATGCCAATCGAACCAGGGTTGATAATTTGTTGCCCTTGACTACCATAACGAAGCAACTGCTTGTGGACATGACCGTAGACTGCCACATCTGTCTCCTCATCAAGTAGCCGGTCAAATTTCTCCGTATCATTGTCAACCAACAAGTCACCACCATAGTTCTTATCAGGCAAATTATGAGAAAGAGAAAAGCGCAGCCCATCAATTTCTTTCTTCGCAACCATAGGCAGGCTCCGCAGCCAAGCGATCTGATCGGGATCCATTCGCTCCATCAAATACTGCGTCATACGCAAGAGCTGGACTTCCTGTGGGTCTTCTAAGCCATATTGCCCATCTAAAGCCTCAAGGACACAATCATCCCAATTGCCTCGAACACTTGCAGTGATAGGAAGGTCATTCAGCAAGGCAATCAAGTCATGAGCACCTGGACCAGGTAGAAAAATATCTCCCAGAAGCCAATATTCATTGGCTCCTTGAGTTTTAGCATCTGCAATCACTGCTTCTAGTGCCGTTGCATTGCCATGAATGTCTGATAAAATTGCGATTTTATGGTTCATATTATTACTTTCTATTATTCATTTTCAAATGATTGTATTGATAATTCAATCTATTTACTTACAAACTCATCTATCCGCATTGGCACTACTTATATTTTCTTCAATCATTGCTCTGACCTGCTTGCGTTGTTCCTCATTTAGATTCAACTTCTGTAGTTGCTTTTCAATACTAAATTCTGAGGTATTGTATTTCTTATCATACATCTCTAATAATTTATTACGAAGAATAGGCTCGCTAATCAAATGAATTTCTTTTAATAGTTCTTCTTCATTTCCTTCCTGCTCCTCTTCTCCATTTAGTCTACTTATCATAGAATTAATCTTTGCTAAGGCAAAATCACCATAAATATTATCAATCAAATTTTCCTTCATGATTTCTTGGATATTCTTAGCGAAAGTATTTTGCAAAACTTTCCCTTCTGAGTATCCAGTTTCTTGATTTTTTTCAAGTATAATCACATTTCCTGGTTTAATATCAGATAACATATAGGGAGAGTGGGTAGTGAAGATGAATTGGAAGTTCATCCCTCCTATTTTGTTGATTTCATTTATATAATTGACTAAAAAGTTTATTAAGCTTCTAGACCATTCGAGGTGCATACCTATCTCTATTTCATCAATTAAAATTATGTAGTGATCACGGGAAATATTATTAGATAAAACTCTTTTAATCTCACTAATTAAAAGTAAAAGATTAGTTTCTCCAGTAG